>NZ_JADZGI010000005.1 GCF_015865035.1 Novosphingobium aureum
CCAGAAGGTCGCGGGACGGATGAACAGGCGGTCGAAGGTCTTCTCGCGCGCGAAATATTCCTTGGAGAGCGGCGGGCGCTCGTAGGGGTATTCGGGCTCGCGGCCGATCACCGTGATCGTGCCCTCATACCCGTTCTGCCGCAGCGCGATGGCGCACTGCGCGCCCCCGTGCCCGGCACCCACGATCACTACGTCCGACTTGGTCATGCATGTCTCCCTCGGGCTGCGGCCCGCATTGCTATGGCATCGCGCGGATGCCCAGTGTTGAATTGAATAGGGGGTATCGAAAAATGAAGAGCCAGCGGCATCATGCCACCGGCTCGAGCGCGGCCGGGACTTCGTAGCCCCACTCGCGGTACTTGCGGGCGATCACCGCGATCATGTGCGCGAGGTCTGGCGAAAGGTCCCCCGTCCGGTGGCTCATGATGATCGGCGAGGTCACCGGCTCGAGCAGGTCGCGGTAGGCGACGTCGTGGCTGCGCGCGCGGTGGACGGACTCGGGAACGATGGCGATGCCCTCTTCGGCAGCGACGAGGCCGATCGCGATCTGGAGCTCGCGCGCTTCGTGCACGACCCTGGGCTCGATCGCATGGTCGCGGAACAGCGAGATCACCTGGTCGGCATAGCTGGGACGCGGCGTGCGCGGATAGATCACGAGCGGTTCGCGCGCGAGCTCGGCGAGCGAGACAGGTCCGTCCCCGTCGGCAAGGCGATGACCGATGGGAAAGGCCGCGACCAGCTTCTCGCGGCGCAGCACCACCCGGCGCACGTGCGGATCATCGAAACGAATGCGTCCGAACCCGACGTCGATCCGCCCGTCCTTGAGCGCCGCGATCTGGTCGAGCGTGGTGCTCTCGACCATGACCAGTTCGGTGTCACCCGCCTCGGCGCGAAACGCGCGGATCAGTTCGGGCAGGCGCGCGTAGATCGTCGAGGAGACGAAACCGACGGTGAAGCGCCGCCGCTCGCTGCCCACCGCGGCCTTGACCATGTGCTCCATGTCCTCGAGCCGCGCGATCATCTGCAGCGCCTGATCGTAGACGAGCTTGCCCACGAGCGTCAGGCGCAGGGGACGCTTCGAGCGGTCGAGCAAAGTCGCGCCGACGTGCGCCTCGAGTTGCTGGATGGCACGGCTGAGCGGCGGCTGCGCGATGTGCAGCCGTTCCGCAGCCCGGTTGAAATTGCCTTCGTCGGCGACCGCGACGAAGTAGCGAAGCAAGCGCATTTCCATATTGATTATACCCGTCAGGTATCCCCAAGCGACCGTATCGGTCTTTGAAGCGACTCTCCCGAGCGCCTATTTTCAACACGAAACGTAACGAATGGGGAGAGTCGCTGCAATGCCTGCGTTGGACCGCGCCGATACCTTTATTGTAGATGTGCCGACAATCCGTCCGCATGTCCTGGCGATGGCCACGATGCATTCGCAGGCCATGACGATCGTGCGCCTGACCGACTCCGACGGGGTCGTGGGCATCGGTGAGGGCACCACCATCGGTGGCCTGAGCTACGGCGAGGAAAGCCCCGAGAGCATCAAGTCGGCGATCGACACCTACATCGCCCCGGTCCTCGAGACCTGCGATCTTTCGCGTGTCGGCGAGACCATGGCCAAGATTCGAACCTGCGTGCGCGGCAACCACTTCGCCAAGTGCGCGATCGAGACCGCACTGCTCGACATGGCCGGCAAACGCCTTGGCCTGCCCGTTTCCGAACTCATCGGCGGGGGCCGCGTGCGCGAAACGCTGCCCGTCGCCTGGACACTGGCGAGCGGCGACACCGCACGCGACATCGCCGAGGGCGAGGCCATGCTCGAGGCGCGCCGCCACCGGATCTTCAAGCTCAAGATCGGCAAGCGCTCGGTGCGCGACGACGTCGCGCATGTCGGTGCGATCTGCAAGGCGCTGGGCGACCGGGCGAGCATCCGCGTCGACGTCAACCAGAACTGGAGCGAGCCGCAGGCCAAGCTCGGCATGGCGATGCTCCACGACGTGGGTTGCGAGCTCGTCGAGCAGCCCATCGCGGGTGACGACATCGAGGCCATGGCGCGCCTCTCGCAAGACCAGGCCATCCCGCTCATGGCCGACGAGGCCCTGACTGGTCCGCGTTCGGCGCTGCGCGTGGTCAAGGCCTCGGCCGCATCGGTCTTCGCGCTCAAGATCGAGCAGTCGGGCGGCCTCTTCGCCACCGCCGAAGTCGCCGCGATCGCGCTCGCCGCAGACCTCGGCCTCTATGGCGGAACGATGCTTGAAGGCAGCGTCGGCACTGCCGCCTCGGCCCACGTCTTCGCCACACTTCCTCGCCTCGACTGGGGCACCGAGCTGTTCGGCCCGCTGCTGCAGACCGACGAAATTCTGGCGGAACCGCTTCACTATGCGGACTTTTCGCTCACCGTTCCGATCGGAGCGGGTCTCGGCATCGCCCTCGACGAGGACAAGATCGCCTACTTCCGGCGCGACCGCGATGGCGCGCGCCTCCATGCAGTGAATACAGGAGCCTGAAGCCCCATGCTTTTCATGGTTGAAATGGACGTCAACATCCCCCTCGACGCCGACCCCGAACTGGTCGCGCAGCGCAAGGCGGACGAGAAGGCCTATTCGCAGAAGCTGCAGGCCGAAGGAACCTGGCGCCACATCTGGCGCAAGACCGGGCTCTACTCGAACGTCAGCATCTTTGATGTGGAGAGCAACGAAGCGTTGCACGATCTCATCATGGCGCTGCCGCTGTACCCCTACATGGACATGAAGGTGACGCCGCTCAACCGTCACCCCTCGGCCATCCGCGAAGACGATACCTGAGCACCAGACCTCGAACCACGCTGGCCCCGTAACGGCCACAGGATAATTAGGGAGAGTTCACCATGGACGTGAATTTCGTAAAGACACCGGAAATCCAGAAGCTGCTCGATACCGCGGCCGGCATCGGCCAGGAAAAGGGCGATACGCGCCTCAAGGCGATCGTGCGCGACCTGACCGAATCCATCATGGAAGTCATCGTCAAGCATGACATCTCCGAGGACGAATTCTGGGGCGCCATCAAGTTCTTCGCAGACGGCGCCGGTGAACTCGGCCTGATCGCCCCGGGCACGGGCCTCGAGCACTTCATGGACCTCTACATGGACGCCAAGGACGCCGAAGCCGGTCTTACCGGCGGCACCCCGCGCACCATCGAGGGCCCGCTCTATGTCTCGGGAGCGCCGCTCGTCGAGAACGGCGCGAACCTCTCCAGCGACCCCGATCCCGAGGCCGACAACCTGACCATGACCGGTGCGATCACCGGCCCCGACGGCGAGCCGGTCAAGGATGCGATCGTCCACGTGTGGCACGCCAATTCGGCGGGCTGGTATTCGCACTTCGATCCCACCACCGAGCAGACCCCGTTCAACAACCGTCGTCGCATCAAGCTCGGCGATGATGGCAAGTACGCGTTCCACTCGAAGATGCCGAGCGGCTACTCGTGCCCTCCGGGCGGCGCGACCGAAACGCTCATGTTCGCGCTCGGCCGCCACGGCAGCCGCCCTGCCCACGTCCACTTCTTCGTCGAGGCGCCGGGCTACCGCACGCTGACCACGCAGATCAACTTCGGCGACGATCCCTTCGCCAAGGACGACTTCGCGTTCGGCACCCGCGAAGGCCTGCTGCCGGTTCCGAGCCGCCAGGGCGACCGCGTCGACCTTGCGTTCGACTTCCAGCTGCAGAAGGCCACCTCGCAGGATGACGAGCAGCTCTCGACCCGCCGCCGCGCCCACGCCGAGATCGAGCCGACCCCCGAAGCCGAGTCGGTCTGAGACCGGCTCGCGCCAAGAGAACAAGGGAGACAGGATCATGCATGAACGTTTGAAGGAAAAGGTCGCAACGGCCGTTGTCGACGATACCGAGACCGGCACCTTCCGGTGCCGCCGGGACGTCTTCACCGACCCCGAGCTGTTCGAGCTGGAGATGAAGTACATCTTCGAGAACAACTGGGTCTATCTGGCGCACGAGAGCCAGGTCGAGAAGAAGAACGACTACATGACCGCGCATATCGGTCGCGTTCCCGTAATCCTGACCCGTGCCAAGGACGGTGGGCTGACTTGCGTCGTGAACGCTTGCGCCCACCGCGGTGCCCAGCTGTGCCGCCGCAAGCGCGGCAACCAGCCGCTCTACGTCTGCCCCTTCCACGGCTGGAGCTTCAAGACCGACGGCAAGCTGCTGCGCGCAAAGGATGCCAGCACCGGCGCCTATCCCGAGAGCTTCGATTCCGACGGCTCGCACGACCTGACCCGCGTGCGCGTCGAGAGCTATCGCGGCTTCATCTTCGGCTCGATCAACCACGACGTGCTCCCGCTCGAGGAGCATCTGGGCGAGGCCAAGGTGATCATCGACCAGATGGTCGACCAGGCCCCCGAAGGTCTCGAGGTGCTGACCGGCAACTCGACCTACACCTTCGACGGCAACTGGAAGATGCAGATGGAGAACGGGTGTGACGGATACCACGTCAGCTCGGTCCACGAGAACTACCAGTCGACCATGGGCCGCCGCGCCGAAGGCGGGACCAAGGCAGTCGACGCCAATGGCTGGTCGAAGGCGCCTGCAAGCGGCGTCTACGGCTTCGAGCACGGTCACATCCTGCTCTGGACCCAGGTGATCAATCCCGAGGTCCGCCCGATCTGGAACCGCAAGGACGACCTCGAGAGCCGTCTCGGCGTCGACAAGGCGAAGTTCATCATGGAGCAGACGCGCAACCTCGCGCTCTATCCCAACGTGTTCCTGATGGACCAGTTCTCGACCCAGATCCGCGTGGTGCGCCCGATCGACGTGCACACCACCGAGGTGACGATCTACTGCTATGCGCCCAAGGGCGAGAGCGCCGAGGACCGTGCGCACCGCATCCGCCAGTACGAGGACTTCTTCAACGTCACCGGCATGGGCACGCCCGACGATCTCGAGGAGTTCCGCAGCTGCCAGAACGCCTATGAGGGCGCCGGAAGCCTGTGGAACGATCTCAGCCGCGGTGCGACCCGCTGGATCGACGGCCCGGATGCCAACGCCAAGGCGATGGGCATGAATCCGCTGCTCTCGAGCGAACGCTCGGAGGACGAAGGCCTCTTCGTGCGCCAGCACGAGTTCTGGGCGCAGATCATGCTGGACGGCCTGGAGAAGGATTCCACCCCCGATGAAATGATGGAGGCCGCGGAATGACCCTCACTCTCGAAAAGAACCGCACCGCGCTGTCCTACGAGGAAATCTGTGCGTTCCTGTACCGCGAGGCCCGTCTGCTCGACGATCGCCAGTTCGAGGAATGGCTCACCTGCTATACCGAGGGTTGCGAGTACTGGATGCCGGCCTGAACCGACGACGATGCGCTCAGCACCGATCCGCAGACCGAGATCTCGCTGATCTACTACGCCAATCGCGGCGGCCTCGAGGATCGTGTCTACCGCATCAATACCGAGCGTTCCTCGGCATCGATGCCCGAGCCGCGCACCTGCCACAATCTCGCGAACATCGAGATCGTGGAGAGCCGCGAGGGCGAGATCGACGTGCGCTACAACTGGCACACGCTGAGCCACCGCATGAAGAAGACCCAGAGCTTCTTCGGCGCCACTTTCCTGACGCTCGACGTTTCGGAAGGTGCACCGCGCATTGCGAAGAAGAAGGTTGTCCTCAAGGACGACTACATCCACCAGGTCATTGATATCTACCATATCTGAGGAACTGCACGTGATCTTCGAAGGACGGTTTGCCGACAAGGTCATGATCGTGACCGGCGCGGCGCAAGGCATCGGCGAGGGTGTGGCCACCCGCGCCGCCGCCGAAGGTGCAAGCCTCGTACTGGTGGACCGGGCCGAATTCGTGAAGGACGTGGCCGAGACGATCGTCGCCGCTGGCGGCAAGGCCGTCTCGGTCTCGTGCGACCTCGAGACATACGAGGGCGCAGCGCTCGCGGCGAAGACCGCGATCGAGGCATTCGGGCGCATCGACATCCTCGTCAACAACGTGGGCGGCGCGATCCGCATGCGTCCGTTTGCCGCGTTCGAGCCCGACCAGATCGACGCCGAGATCCGCCGCTCGCTGATGCCGACGCTCTACTGCTGCCACGCAGTCCTGCCGCAGATGCTGGAGCAGGGCGGCGGCACCATCGTCAACGTCTCGTCCAACGCGACGCGCGGCATCCGCCGGGTGCCCTATTCGGCAGCCAAGGGCGGCGTGAACGGCCTGACCATGAGCATCGCAATGGAATATGGCGAACAGGGCATCCGCTGCGTCGCCACGGCGCCGGGCGGCACTTCGGCCCCGCCCCGCAAGGTCCCGCGCAACGCCGAGGGCGACAACGCGCAGGAGCAGGCGTGGATGGCCGAGGCGGTGGAGCAGGTCACCAGCTCCACCTTCATGAAACGATACGGCACCCTGGATAAGCAGATCGCCCCGATCCTGTTCCTCGCCTCGGACGAGGCAGGTTACATGACCGGCTCCATCATGCCCGTCGCGGGCGGCGATCTGGGATAAGGAAAACCCATGTCTAAAATCTACGAAAGCCCGGCAGCAGCGCTTGAAGGCGTGCTGTTCGACGGGATGACGATCATGTCGGGCGGCTTCGGCCTTTCGGGCAACCCGGAAAGCCTGATCCCCGAGATCCGCAAGGCCGGCGTCAAGGACCTCACCGTCATCTCGAACAATGCGGGCGCGGACGGGTTCGGCCTGTGGATGCTGCTGGAAAGCCGGCAGGTGAAGAAGATGATCTCGTCCTACGTCGGCGAGAACAAGCTGTTCGAGAGCCAGTACCTCTCGGGCGAGCTCGAACTCGAACTCAACCCGCAAGGCACGCTCGCCGAACGCATCCGTGCCGGCGGCGCGGGCATTCCCGCCTTCTACACCAAGACCGGCGTCGGCACCGTCGTTGCCGAGGGCAAGCCGGTCGAGACCTTCGAGGGCGAGGACTACGTGCGCGAGACCTGGCTGCGCAGCGACCTGTCGATCGTGAAGGCCTGGCGCGCGGACCCCGAGGGCAACCTCATGTTCCGCAAGACCGCACGCAACTTCAACCCGAACATGGCGACCGCGGGCAAGATCACCGTCGTCGAGGTGGAAGAGATCGTGCCCGAGGGCACCTTCGATCCCGACGCGATCCACACGCCCGGCATCTTCGTCGACCGCGTCGTACTCTCGACCATCAACGAGAAACGCATCGAGAAGAAGACCGTGCGCGAGAGGGAGACCGCATAATGGCCTGGGACCGCAACCAGATGGCCGCGCGCGCGGCCAAGGAGCTGAAGGACGGCTTCTACGTGAACCTCGGGATCGGCATCCCGACGCTCGTCGCCAACTACGTGCCCGAGGGCATGAAGGTGACGCTCCAGTCGGAGAACGGGATGCTCGGCATCGGGCCCTTCCCCTATGACGGCGAGGAAGACCCCGATCTCATCAACGCGGGCAAACAGACCGTCACCGCGCTGCCGACCTCGAGCTTCTTCTCGAGCGCCGACAGCTTCGCGATGATCCGCGGCGGCCACATCGACATGGCCGTGCTCGGCGCGATGGAAGTCAGCCAGAACGGCGACCTCGCCAACTGGATGATCCCGGGCAAGATGGTCAAGGGCATGGGCGGCGCGATGGATCTCGTCGCGGGCGTGAAGAAGATCGTCGTCGTCATGGACCACTGCACCAAGGCGGGCGAGTCCAAGATCCTGCCCGAATGCACCTTGCCCCTCACCGGCAAGGCAGTGGTCGACATGATCGTCACCGACCTGTGCGTCTTCGCCATCGACCGCAAGAACGGCGGGCTCACGCTCGTCGAGCTGGCACCCGAGGTGACGCTCGACGAGGTGAAGGCGAAGACCGCCGTGCCCTTCGATGCATCCGCGCTGGAGGGCGTGGCCTGATGCCCTTCACCTCGGTCAAGGGCGCGGAAATCTACTGGAAGATGGATGGGCGCGAGGATGCGCCTGTCCTTGTCCTGCTCAATTCGATCGGCTCGGACATGGACCTGTGGGATCCGGTCCTGCCCCTCCTGCGCGACGATTACCGGCTGCTGCGCATCGACACGCGCGGCCACGGTGCCTCGGCCGCTGAGCCGGGAGACTATTCGCTTTCCCTGCTCGCCGAAGACGTGCTCACCGTGGCGCGTGCGGCCGGTGCCGGGACCTTCGCGCTTGCGGGCGTTTCACTTGGCGGCATGATCGGCATGGAACTCGCTCTCTCCCAACCGGCAGTTCTGGAAAAGCTGGTCCTCGTGTGCACTTCGGCCACGATGGACGCCGCCTCGTGGGATGCCCGCATCGCAACGGTGCGCGGGCAAGGCATGATCGCGATTGCCGAGATGGCGATGGGCCGCTTCCTCTCTCCGCAGTTCAAGGCGGATGAGCCCGGGGCATGGGACGCGGTCCTGCGCGGTCTCGTCTCGAGTGATGCTGAAGGCTACGCGGGCTGCGGCGCAGCCATCCGCGACATGGACCTCAAGGACCGCATCGCCGGGATCGCCTGCCCGACGCTCGTCGTCACCGGCACGCGCGACACCTCGACGCCGATGGAAGTCCACGGCGAATACCTGCTCGCCACCATCCCGGGTGCCGAAAGCCTCGTGCTGGAAGCCGCCCACCTCGCCCCGCTCGAAGCGCCCGAGGCGCTGGCGCAGGGCATGACCACCTTCCTCGAGAACTGAGAGACCCCGTGACCCAGGCCTTCATCTGCGACGCCATCCGTACCCCCGTCGGCAAGCTGGGCGGCTCGCTCTCGCCGATCCGCGCCGACGACCTCGCCGCGCTCCCGCTGAGCGCGCTGATGGAGCGCAACCCGGGCGTCGACTGGACCAGGGTCGACGATGTCATCATGGGCTGCGCCAACCAGTCGGGTGAGGACAACCGCAATGTCGCGCGCATGGCGACGCTGCTTGCAGGCCTGCCCGAGAACGTGCCCGGCGTTACCGTCAACCGCCTGTGCTCCTCGGGCCTCAATGCCATCGGCATGGCGGCGCAGGCGATCCGGGCGGGCGATGCGGACCTGATGATCGCGGGCGGGGTCGAGCACATGACCCGCAGCCCCTACGTACTGGGCAAGGCGGGCAGCGCCTTCGGCCGCGACCAGAAGATCGAGGACACGACGCTGGGCTGGCGCTTCATCAACCCGAAGATGAAGGAAATGTACGGCGTCGACACGATGCCGCAGACCGGCGAGAACGTCGCGGAGGAATATGGCGTCAGCCGCCAGGACCAGGACCTGTTCGCCTTCAACAGCCAGGAAAAGGCCGCGGTCGCCCAGACCAGTGGCCGCCTCGCCAAGGAGATCGTCGCGGTCTCGATCCCGCAGCGCAAGGCCGATCCCATCGTCTTCGACACCGACGAGCACCCGCGCAAATCGAGCCTCGAGGTTCTCGCCAAGCTCAAGCCGGTGGTGAAGCCGGGCGGTACGGTCACCGCAGGTAACGCATCGGGCCTCAACGACGGCGCCGCCGCAATGCTGGTCGCGTCCGAGGAAGCCGCCAAGCTGCACGGCCTGACCCCGCGCGCGCGTGTCGTGGGCATGTCGGCGGCCGGCATTGCCCCGCGCGTCATGGGCGTGGGACCGATCGAGGCCGCGCGCCGCGTGCTAGCGCGCCAGAACCTCGCGATGGACCAGATCGACGTGATCGAGCTGAACGAAGCCTTCGCCAGCCAGGCCATCGCCACGCTGCGCGCGCTCGAGATCGACCCGCTCACCGACACTCGCGTCAACCGCAATGGCGGCGCCATCGCGCTTGGCCATCCGCTCGGCATGTCGGGCGCACGCATTGCGATGAGCGCGGTCCAGGAACTGCACGAGACCGGCGGGCGCTACGCCCTCGTGTTCCTGTGCATCGGCGTTGGTCAGGGCCTCGCCGTTCTGCTCGAGCGGGTCTGACCCCAAGGCTCATCGGGATTATTGGCGCGGCGGCGCGACGGGCCTAACCTGCCCGCAATGACGCCGCGCCGGATCGTGCCGATTCCCGCGCGCCGCAAGCACGGGAGGTTCGCATGTCCAGACCGCTTTACCGGATCGCCACGCCCTTGGCCGGCGCGCTCACGCTCGCCCTCGCGCTGACGACCCCGACCATGCCGGCCCTCGCACAGGACGCCGTTCCTACGGAGCAGGTCCGCTTCGCCCCGGGGACAAGCTCGGCGACGATCACCCGTACGATCAAGGGTCGTGGGATGATCGACTTTCGCGTGCGCGCCAAGGCGGGGCAGCAGCTCGACGTCGCGATGAAGGCCGATAACAGCGCGGCCTATTTCAACCTCCTTGCCCCCGGCGAAAGCGTGGTCGCGTTCTACAACGGCTCGATGAGCGCACCGCTCAACACCTACAGCGGCAGCGTGCCTGCAACCGGCGAGATGACGATCCGGGTCTATCTTTATCGCGCGGCGGCAAGGCGCGGAGAAAGCGCGAAGATCGAACTCACCGTCGCGATCGATGCGCCTGCGAGTGCAAGCCCGGCAGGCAGCGAAGATGCCTTGGTCACCGGGACCCAATGGCATGCCACCGGCACGCTGACTTGCATGGAGATTGGCGGAGCGAACCCGACCGACTGCGCCTTCGGGGTGAAGCGTCTGGGCAGCGGGAGCGCGCTCGTCGAAGTCAACGGGACCGACGGGGTCAAACGGACGATCCACTTTCGCGAGGGCCGCGCAGAGAGCTACGAGACCGGTGGCGAGAGCGGTCTCGCGCTCAAGCAGGCGCGCAGCAGCGACAACACCATCGTCACGCTCGCCGAACAGCGCTACGTCATCCCCGATGCCGTGATCTACGGTGGCTGAAGCCGAAGACGGCGCCCGAAGGAAAGGAGCGACACCATGCTGAAATGGCTCCTGCGCATCTTCCTCGTGGTCTGGGCGCTGGCGCTTGCCCTCCTAGCCATCGGCACTTTCGGCTGGTTCGGCCAGCCGCGCGACCCGCTCTCGGGCGTGTTCCTCCTGCCCCTCGGCCTGCCCTGGAACATCCTTGCGGACAGGTTGGGCTGGGGTGGCCTGCCCCCTGCCCTGCTCGCTCCCGCAGTCAACGCCGGGCTGCTCGCATTGCTGGCCGGATACCGCTCCAGGCGCTGAGCCCACCACCGATACCTTCTGCGTATAAAGCGCGGATTCAATTGGTATTTGTGGTTTACGTGCAAATCTCACAGCCTCTCTCACTATAAATGCAACAATAAGTGGGAGAGGCCGGGATGCACGGCATAGATGTACGACGGATCGTCGACGAAGCCAGGTTTGGCAAACTACACCTCAAGATCATCATTGCCTGCGCCATCCTACTCATCGTGGATGGCTACGACGTTTTCATTTACGGCGCAGTCCTTCCCAAGTTGATGGACGAATGGGTTCTTACACCAACGCAAGCCGGTTCGCTCGCCAGCTGGGCACTGTTCGGCATGATGGGCGGCGCACTGTTCTTCGGCCCTCTGGGTGACCGCATTGGCCGTCGCCGTTGCATCACCATCTGCTTCACGCTGTTCAGCGTATCGACCTTCGTCAACGGCTTCGTCACCACCCCGCTGACCTTCGGCCTGCTGCGCTTCTGCGCCGGCCTTGGTTGCGGTGGCCTGATGCCCAACGCAGTCGCGCTCACCAACGAATATGCCCCCAAGCGCATGCGCTCGACGCTCGTCGCGCTGATGTTCAGCGGCTATGCTGTAGGCGGCATGGTCGCGGCCGGGCTCGCCATTGGCCTGCTGCCCGCCTTCGGCTGGCAGTCGATGTTCTTCGCAGCTGCCGTTCCGCTGCTCTCGCTGCCGCTGATCCTGATGGCGCTGCCCGAATCGATCGGCTTCCTGATCCGCAAGGGCGAGACCGCCAAGGCGCGCACCGCACTCCAGCGCATCGCCCCGCGCGAAGCCTTCCCCGCCGACGCTCCGCTCCTCTTCGAGGAAAGCAAGGGCGCCAAGACTTCGGTCGCCGAACTGTTTCGCCACGAGCGCACGCTGGGCACCGTTTCGATGTGGCTGTGCTTCTTCTGCTGCCTGCTGATGGTCTACGCGCTCAGCTCCTGGCTGCCCCAGCTCATGCGCAGCGCGGGCTACAGCCTGGGCTCGAGCCTCTCGTTCCTGCTCGTGCTCAGCTTCGGCGGCATGTTTGGCGCGATTGCGGGCGGACGCCTCGCCGACAGCTTCGGCCTGCCGCGCGTGGTCATGGCCTACTTCGCGCTGGGCTCGCTGTGCATCCTTGCGCTGGGCATGAACAGCCCGATGCCGCTGCTCTACCTGCTGCTGTTCGTTGCCGGCGCGGGCACCACGGGCACGCAGATCCTACTCTATGCCTGCGTCGCCGAGTTCTACACCCTCTCCGTACGCTCGACGGGTCTGGGCTGGGCCTCGGGGATGGGCCGTGTGGGCGCGATCGTCGGACCAATGCTGGGCGGCGTGCTGCTTGCCGCCGAGCTGCCGATGGCCTGGAACTTCGCGGCATTCGCGGTTCCCGGCGTGATCTCGGTGCTCGCCACGGCGATCTTCACCCTCAGCCTGCGCCGCCAGCCGGTGGCGACGGCGACGCCGCTTGCGGCCTGAGGCATAGATAATGGTCGCAAGACACCTCGGCTGGCTCCCCACGATCCTCGCAGGGATGATCGCGACGACGATCTCCTATGCAGGACCGCTGGTGATCATCTTCCAGGCCTCCGCGGCACTGGAACAGCCGCTGGTGGCATCGTGGATCTGGGCGATCTCGATCGGTTCGGGCGTACTGGGCATCGTGCTCAGCCTGCGCTGGAAAGTGCCGATCGTCATCGCCTGGTCCGCGCCGGGTTCGGCCCTGCTCGTGACCATGCTGCCCGAGACCGACTTCGCGACCGCGGTGGGCGCCTATATCGTCGCCAACCTCGCGGTGCTCGTGGTCGGAATCTCGGGCGCCTTTGACCAGCTCACCCGCCGCCTGCCACCCGCGATCACTGCGGCCATGCTGGCAGGCATCCTGTTCCGCTTCGTGATCGACATGGTCACGACCCTGCCCGCAGCCCCGCTGACCGTCATCGCGATGATGGGCGCCTTCTTTACAGGGCGCATCGTCTCGCCGCGCTATTCGGTGGTCGCCGTGCTCGTGGTCGGCGTGGTGCTGGCAGCGCTCACCGGCAACCTCTCGGGCACGATCGCGACCCCGAGCCTGACGCTGCCGGTCTGGACCACGCCGCGCTTCGATCTCGCCGCGATGGCCAACATCGCCGTGCCGCTCGCGGTCGTCGCGCTCACCGGCCAGTTCCTGCCCGGCATCGCCGTCCTGCGCACAGCCGGCTACGATCATCCCCCGGCCCGCCCGCTGATCTCGTGGAGCGCGATCGCCTCGGTGATCCTCGCCCCCTTCGGTTGCCACGGCCTGAACCTCGCCGCGCTGACCGCCGCGATCTGCCTCGGGCCCGACGCGCATCCCGATCCCGACAAACGCTACGTCGCCGGTGTCGCAGGCGGGGTCACCTACCTCGTCTTCGGTGCCTCCGCCTCGACGGTGCTCGCGCTCTTCGCGCTGCTGCCCGCCTTCCTCGTCGCAGCCCTCGCCGGGCTCGCGCTGTTCCCGGTCGTCGCAGGCTCGCTCAGCACCGCGCTGCGCGCCGAGGATGGACGCGACGGCGCGCTCGTCACTTTCGCAGTGAGCGCTTCGGGCCTGACGCTCGGCGGCCTCGGCGCGGCCTTGTGGGGCCTCGTCTTCGGCCTTGCCGTGCACTTCATCCAGCATGTCCTCAAGCGGCCCGCAATCGCCGGACCGCCCTGACCACCCCGCCATCAGAACAGAACAAGACGAACCCTACGGGAGAGCCCCCCCTTATGATCGAATTCATGGCACCGCTGGTGCTTGCCGGCGCCCTCGCGCCTGCCGCCACCGCCCAGACCACCGACGCCGCCCAACCTGCCGCAGCTCAGTCCGGGCCGGTAGTGATGGACCCGCCGCCCCCGCCCGGCAGCGTCCCCGTCGTTCGCCCGATGCCGGTCCCGCAGGACAAGGCCTCCGCCGACACCACCCGCCTGCCGCAGGGCGCGCAGGCGCCGATCGTCACCTCTGACGGACGCGTCATTGCCGAGCCCGCGCCCGCGTTCCACCCGATCAACCACGAGGAGAACTACGCCTCGTTCCGGGATGTGCGCGATGCCAACGCCTGGACGCGGCTGAAGTACATCCCCCTCGCAGGGCCGGTCTATGCAACGCTGGGCGGCGAGCTGCGCCTGCGCGGCGAACTGCGGCCGGGTGAACGCTTCGGCCGCGGCCCGCAGGACGACGATGGCAACTTCCAGCTCCGCGCGCGCTTGTGGGGCGACCTGCACGTCGGAGAGACGCTGCGCGCCTTCGTCGACATCGAGCATGCAACGAGCAGCGGCCTCGATTCTGTCGAGGCCGTCATCGACGAGGGCCGCGCCGACTTCAATCAGGCCTTCATCGAGGCCAATGTACCCATTGGCGAAGCCAGGCTCACCGCGCGCGTGGGGCGCCAGGAAGTGGGGCTCGGCGGCTTCACCGTATTCGATGCGCGAGGGCGCGAATACCCGCCGCTCGCTCGATCTCGTGCGCATCATGGGTAAGGCCGGCAAGTGGGACGGCGGCTTCATGATCGGTCACCCCGTTGCCGAGGACAAGGGCAGCTTCAACGACGTGCGCAACCGCAACTACGATCTGTGGGGCATCCATGCCGGACGCGGGTTTGGCGAAGGCGCGCAGTCCTCGCGCGCCGAACTGATCTTCGTCGCCACCGACCAGGCCGGGCGCGCCTTCGATTCGACGACACCGACCCGCGAGGACCGGCGCACCCTCTCGCTGCGCTACGCGGCCATCGACAATGCCTGGAACTACTCGCTCGAAGGCATCCGCCAGTGGGGCGACTACGGCGCGCTCGACATCGATGCCTATTACGTGACCGGACAGGTCGCCTATACCTGGACCCACGGCTGGCGTCCGCAGCTCGGCCTGCGCGTCGATGTCGGGTCGGGCGACAAGGACCCCAACGACGGCAAGATCGGCACGTACGGCCCGCTCTTCCCGCGCCCGCTGACCTACAACGGCGATCTCGGCCCGCACAACCTGACCGTGCTCCAGCCTTCGATCGGCGTGAAGCCGATCAAGGGCATGGCGCTCAATGCCTCGGTCGCGGGACTGTGGCGCACCTCGAAGAACGACGGCGTCTACTCGCTCGGCGGGCAGGTGATCCGCTCGGGCGACGAAAGCGACCAGCGCTATTTCGCGACGCGTTTCTCGGTCTCGGGTCGCTATGCGCTCAACGACTTCACCACGCTGGGCTTCTACACCAATTACAGCGTGCTCTCGGAGAGCTTCGAGCCGGGCCGCGACCTGTTCTACGCGGCAAGCTACCTGACTTTCCGCTTCTGACCACGGCCATGCCCGGGGGTGGCCGCTAGTCGCCCTCGGTGCCCGCAAGGGCCGCGAGAATGCCCTCGACCAGCGCCTGCCCGCGCTGGTCGAGCCGCGCCTGCATCTGCGCATCGGGCTCGAAGCACTCGATCTCGCCGCCAATGTCGATGCCGTGGCGCTCGAGCAGCGCTTCCATGACCGCCATGCGGTCGCTGAGCACCCACAGCTCGCGGGTAAGCGCGAGCACCGCGCTCCCGACCCGCCCGACGTCGGCCTCGGCAAGCGTTTCGCGTATTGGATGGTTGAAGCGCGTCGGATCGCTCACTGCGGTTTCCTCCCCCTGACGACGTGCGGATAGATGCCCTCGGCAACGACATCTGCGAAGCCTGCCTCGCGTGCGACTCGCGCCAGATCGAGACTTGCAGACTCGCGCCAGTGCGGCTCGCCCCCCAGCCGCGCCCCGCGATCGGCACGCCAGACCGCCAGCTTGTCCATGTCGGCATAGCGCGTGACGTCGCTCATGATCATGTCGCCGCCGGGCTCGAGCAGACGGAAGGCCTCCGCGAACACTGCACGGATCACGTCTGCCGGTATCTCATGAAGCAATATGTACGAGGCAACGAGGTCAAAACTTTCGCTTTCGAACCCGGTATCCTCGGCCGGACGCTGGTAAAGCTGCCAGGCCCAGCCATGGGCGTTGGCCACACGCTCGGCATGTTCGAGGGCGCGCAGCGAGAGATCGACGCCGACGATCTCGGCATCCGGATAAGTCTCCTGCAAGGCCTCGGTAAAGTGCCCGGTCGAGGCGCCCATATCCAAGATACGGCGATAGTGCGCGCGCGGCGCCGAGGCAGCGAGCGCACGGCGCTGACGGAAGATCCCGCCCGGAAACAGGGCCTCGACCATGCGGCGGTGGACGATCTCGCCATGGATATAGCCTTGCATCGGATGGTCGTCCCAGCCACCCGCGGTGCGGTGGAAATTGACCCCGCGCCAATAATCGGGTGCGCTATCTCCCTGCGCGCGCGGGACGAGGCGCGCCGGCCCCTTGCTCTGCAGACGCTCGAGGACGGGCGCAAGATCGTCCTCGACCTCCGCGAAAGACTCGCGCGCGTAGAGCCCGTGCATGCGCGACTGCCATTCGCCGACAAGCTCGCTCACCCGCCAGGCTCCGGAAGGCGACAGCGCGCCCGCCACTTGCGCATCGCGTTGGTCGAGGTCCTCGGCCAGCGCCCCGGCCTCGGGCACCGCGCTCGCCAGGTCAGCCTCGACCTGCCCGCGCACTGCCTTCATGCCGCGCGTCAGATTGACGAGGAAATCGAGCGAAGCCCGCCCACGCTGGGCCGGTCGGAAAGTCATCGGGTTGTCCAAGCGCACTCTCTCCTCGGCTGCGCAGCCGCATCGGATCGCGGCAGGATCGAGGCTAACCGTGCACGAATGCAAGGTGCGAGCCGTATCCGCGCTGCATTCACCTGTCGGAATCGGGGCCCGGGGAGAGACGGCGCTAGCGAACAAGTTTCACGCGCTGCCCAACCTGTTGCAAGGGCCAGTTCCCCGCGCGCCCCGGTCACGCGATGGTCGGGCACAAACGAGACTCGGCCAGGCGCGCGTGCGCGCCGGTCCAAACGCGCCCGATGAGGCGCCGACCGGGAGAGACCAATGATCAACCGCCGCATCGTCCTCAATTCGCGTCCGACGGGAATTCCCGTCGAGGACAACTTCCGCATCGAGGAAGTGCCCGTACCCGAACTGGCTGACGGCGAGGTCCTGCTCGAGAACCGGGTCTTCGCGATCGATCCCGCGGTGCGCGGCATGCTCGATGACGTGAAGAGCTACATGCCGCCCGTGCCGATCGGCGGCCTTATCCCGACCATGGTGCTGGGCCGCGTGGTCAAGTCGCGAAACCCCGACTTCAAGGAAGGCGATTATGGCCGCGCCTTCATTGGCTGGGAGACCCATTCGGTCATCGCACCCGGCTCGGTCGGCTTCGAGAACGTGCGCGTGGCGCCCGACATGCCGCTCACCGCCTACATGGGCGCATGCGGTTGGTCGGGGATCACCGCCTATGTCGGGCTCAAGAAATACGGCGAGATGCGCAGCGGTGACGAGGTGCTGGTCAGTGCCGCGGCCGGCGCGGTCGGCTCGGTCGCCGGTCAGGTCGCGAAGCTTTCTGGCTGCCGCGTCGTCGGCACTGTAGGCAGTGCGGACAAGGCCCGCATCGTCACCGAGACACTCGGCTTCGACGCCGCCATCGACTACCGCGCCTGCGCCGACCTCGGCGCCGAGATCGACAGGCACTTCCCCGAGGGCATCGACCTCTACTTCGACAACGTCGGCGGCATCACGCTCGATACCGTCCTGCCACGCATGAAGGCTTTCGGGCGCATCCCGGTCTGCGGCATGATCGCCAATTACAACCACCAGAGCGATCCCTATCTCCTGCGCAACATCTGGCAGGTCCTCGTCAACCGCATCACCATGCGCGGCTTCCTCGCCTACGAGGCGGTCGACATGATCGAGGAAGCCGAACACGCCCTCGCCGACTGGATCCGCTCGGGCAAGCTGGTCGCCACCGAGAACGTCGCCACCGGTCTCGATGCGACGCCCGAGGCCTTCATCCGCCTGATGTCGGGCAAGACCAGCGGCAAGACGCTCGTGCGCCTCGACGACAAGGTCTCGACCCTCGCCGACTGGAAGGCACCGCAACATGCTTGAGCCGGGCCCGCGCACGCCGCCTGCCTCCGCCGCAGCCTTGCCCGGCACGAGCGATCCGGCCCAGACCGACGTGATCGCCGACCTTGTTGCGCGTGCGCGCATCACCGACCTGATCGCCGACTATGCGCAAGTCATCGACTGGCTCGACTGGGACCGGCTCGACAGCCTGTTCTGGCCCGAGGCGCAGTTCGACTTCGGCATGTTCAAGGGGGACTTCGGCGCCTATCGCGATTTCGTGAAGGCGCTCGAGGAGGGCTATTCCCGGCGCCTGCACATGTTCACCCTGCCCTCGATCAGGATCAGCGGTGAAGAGGCGCGCATCGACGTCGGCTGCGTGATCGTGTGCCGCACGGCAGAGCCCGCACCCGGCAGCGACGCCACCTTCTGGGGGCGCTACCTGCTCGGCGCGCAGCAGCGTGGCGGCGAATGGCGACTTTCCGAACTCACCTACGTGCTCAATCTGGGCGGCGTGAATCCGCGCGACGGCGACGACACCGGCGGCCCGATGAACCTGGGCGACGGTCTCTCGGTCGCACACCCATACGCAAAAAAGCTCTCGCTGCCCTGAGGGCAACGAGAGCAATTCGTCGAATGCCTGCGCAACGGGACGGGCCGCGCCCGTCCCTTCTCGCGATCAGAGCCCGTCGAGGCCCTTGCTGACGAGAATATTGACCGCGACGCGGCGGTTCTGCGCCTTGCCTTCCTCGGTCGTGTTGTCGGCCAGCGGATCGGCCTCGGCCATCCCGGTCGGCGTCAGCATGCGGTAGGGCTTCCAGCCGCAGGCCTGCTGCAGGTAGTTCACGACGCGGCTGGCGCGCTTCTCACTGAGCTCCTGGTTGAACTCCTGGCTACCGGTGGAGTCGGTATAGCCCACCACGAGGAGCAGTGCGTTGTCCATGTTTTCCGCCTGGCTGGCCGCGCTGCACAGGTCGGCCTTGCCCTGCTCGGAGAGCTTGTACTTGCCGGTGTCGAAGTTGACGTTGGTCGTGCCCTTGATGTTGTACTTGTCGATGTCGCCCATGCGACCGCGCAGCGCCTCGGTGGCCGCGGTCTGCTCGGCGAAGCCCTGGGCCGTGCCGTTGCGGATCATCGCCGCGGTCTTGAAGTCGTCGTTCTTGAACTTGATCTGGCTCGCTAGCAGGCCGCTGGGAGCCTGAAGCGTCTCGATCTTGACGGGAAGTCCGTTGAGCAGGGAGTCGTCGGCGCGCTCCTTGCTGGCAAGGCCCAGGAAGCCTCCCTTGCCGAGAATCTCGGTGTTTTCGCTGAAGCTCACGACCGTGCTGGTGCCGCTCTCGTCGGTGATCTGGATACGATTGCCGTCACGCGCGGAAATGATGCCCTCGACGTCAGGCCCCTTGGCCAGTTCGGACTCGTCGACAGGGCGCTCGCCATAGACGGTGGCGGAAACGTCCGCCGCAGGCAGTTCCTGCTGTTGCGCGGATACGCTGCTGGCCGCAGGCACGGCGAGCAGGCCTGCCAGAAGAAGTGCGCCGGGTTTGCTGGAAATGACCTTCATTACGATACTCCTACGTTCTGCATCAGCCGGCCCGGCCTGTTCGCGTCAACCGGTTGCATCCCGGCGTTCGCGCCCCTGTCGGCGGGCCCGACTGGTTGGACCCCATCATTCTATGCCTCCCCGCGGGACCGGTCCGGCGAGACCTGAAGCCAGTGCGAGAGGCAGCGTGGACCTGCTGGGTGTTCCGCGCATGCTTTCCGGTAAATGAACGCCACGATTTTCGCCGCTACTTGTGCGTGCACCCGAGTGCATTGTGCGACGAACCGTTTAAACTTGCACCATACAATGCCACGATACCGGCCACTTAGATATCCCAGGAGATACTGTAACATAATCAAGAATAGCCTAGCCAAGACTGGCCAAAAAAATCCATTACTTCACATTTGGGCAAATCTTTTACATCACTTCGCGGAACAATATAATCCAAAGAGCGTTCGATCGCCCGGATGAAATTGCAGTTAACCAATATTTTCAAGCACATTGGATCCGGCTGCCACGCGCATTGCGATCGAACCAAGACGTCTGCGCAGTGGTCTTCGCGGCGACAGAAACCCTCCTTGACGCATCTCTGAAAATCGCAATGATCCGGGAAACGGTGTTGCAAAATTGCGTGCACCTCGGGGACCACCGGATCATGCCTGCCTTCTCCCGCTTCCTGCGCTATTTCATGGCGGTCGGCCGCCTCGGATCGATCCGCAAGGCGGCGGACGAGCTCAACCTCTCGGCATCGGCAATCGACCGGCAGATCCTGAACGTCGAGGCGGAACTGGGCGTGCCCTTGTTCGAACGCCTGCCGACAGGTCTCAAGCTCACTGCGGCGGGCGAACTGATGATGGCCTCGGCCCATCACTGGGAACAGGGCATGGTCAATGTGCGCGCGCAGATCGAGGATCTGCGCGGGCTGAAGCTCGGCCATGTCGAGATCGCGGTGATCGATGCGCTCGCCAAGGGCTACGTCCCCGAGACGATCCACCGCATCCAGCAGCAGTATCCCGGTATCACCGTGGGCCTGCGCGTGCTCGACAACGACGCGGTGCGCGGGGCGATCGTGCGCGGCGAAGTGGACTGCGGGATCATGTTCGAACCGCAGACCTTTCGCGACCTCACCGTGCGCACCTTCGTCGAAGTGGTACTCGGCTTTATCACCCCGCCCGGCCACCCTTTCGGCTCACGCGAGGAGGCCCGCTTTTCCGCCTGCGTAGGCGAGCCGGTGATCGCACCGGCCGAACCGCTCGCGGTCGGCCAGCAGGTCGCCGTGCTCGAGGCAGCGACCAAGGTGCCGATCCGCCGCACGGTCACTTCGGACAACATCCAGATGATCGCTTCGATGGTGATGCAGGGCGCAGGAATCGGAATTCTCACCTCGCTCGATGTTATGACCGAGGTACAGCGCGGCCTCCTGCGCTTCACCCGCATCGCCGATCCGCTGCTGCGACCGATGACGCTGGCGATGTGCACCGCCAGCGCTCGCACGCCTTCGCATGCAGCGACCATGGTCCTGCGCGAGATCGAGAACGGCTTCGCCGCGCTCGACCATGCCCGCATCGACGACGCCCGACCGCAACCCGCTCTCGATTAGCCCCTTCCCGCAATTGTCCCGGGACCCGCCAGCTTGTACTTAAGGAACCCAACAATGCCCGCTTTCAGGAGTCGAACCCATGGGTGAATCCGTGGAGCCCCAGCTTCAGTACCTCGAATACTACGAGGATTTCCTCGCCAAGGTCCGGGTCCTGTCCGGCAAGATCGTAGCGGGTGACTGGATGCCCGACTTCGTCATCGGCGTAGGCCGCGGCGGTCTCGTCCCCGGCGTCTACGTCTCGCACCAGCTCGGCGTGCCGATGCTCTCGATCGACCACAGCGCCAAGGTTCCGGGCTTTGCCGACGACCTGCTCGCCAGGGTCGCGGCGATGAGCGCGGAAGGCAAGAAGCTGCTGTTCATCGACGACATCAACGACAGCGGCGGCACCATCGAATATATCCGCGCCCGGCTCGACGAGGGCGGCTGCAACCGCGAGACGACGCGCTTCGCCGTCGTCATCAACAACCTCAGCTCGCAGGCCGAGGTCGACCTGTGGGCCGAGACCATCGACCGCAAGGACGACAAGCGCTGGTTCGTCTTCCCCTGGGAAGCCGTCGCCACGCGCGAGAGCATCACCGAAGAGGCCCTTTCGGTCCCCGAACGGCTCGCCTGACACCCTCATCCCCCATTTCCCAGAACGCGAAAGAAGAAAACACTCCATGCGCATCTGTGTCTATCTCGGCTCCTCGCCGGGCCGCGATCCCATGTACCGCGAAACCGCCCACGAATTCGGCACCCTGCTCGCCAAGCGCGGCATCGGCCTCGTCTATGGCGGCGGTGAAGTCGGCCTCATGGGCGTGATCGCCGACGCCGTTTGCGCGGCGGGCGGCGAGGTCATCGGCGTGATCCCCGAGGCGCTGCGCGCGCGCGAGAAGGACCATCAGGGCATCACCGAGCTGCACGTCGTCAAGTCGATGCACGAGCGCAAGGCGCTCATGGCCAAGCTCTCCGACGGCTTCGTTACCCTGCCCGGCGGCATCGGCACCTTCGAGGAAATGTTCGAGGCCTGGTGCTGGTCGCAGCTGGGCTACCACGCCAAGCCGGTCGGACTGCTCAACGTCGGCAACTTCTACGAAGGCCTGATCCAGTTCATCGACAAGATCGTCGCCGAGGGCTTCCTGCAGGACCGCCACCGCGACATGCTGATCGTCGACAACAAGCCCGAGCGCCTGCTCGACCGGATCATCGAATTCATCCCGCCCCAGACCGAGCACTGGCTCCACGAGGGCGAGAACTGAGCAGGACAAGGACCGCCGCAATGCAACCACGCGAAGTTGTCGAGACCTGGGTCGAGCGCTTCAACGCGGGCGATGCGGCGGGCCTTGCCGCGCTCTATGCGCCTGACGCGGTCAACCACCAGGTCACTCAGGCCGCGGTCGAGGGCCGCCCTGCGATCCGCGCCATGTTCGAGGCCGAATTCGTCGCCGCGAACATGACCTGCATCGTGGAGGCGATCCACGAGGCGGGCGAAGTCGTGGCACTCGAATGGAGCGATCCGCTGGGCCTTCGCGGCTGCGGTTTCTTTACCGTGCGCGAGGGACTGATCGTGTTCCAGCGCGGCTACTGGGACAAGCTCTCGTTCCTGCGGATGCACGACCTGCCGATCGAGTAAGCGCCCATCCTCAGGCGAACCCGGCGCGGTCCAGCAGTGCCCGCAAGTCCACATCGTCGTGCGCTGCCAGCGCCAGCATGGCGCCATAGGGATCGCCGGAAAGACCGAGCACGCGCGCAAAGGCGGGTTCGGTCTTCGCGCCCTGCGCGCGCAGTGCCATGACCGCACCGCGCAAGCTTTCGCCGCCAAGCGCCAGGAGGCGCTGCTCGACCTCGAAATGCAGCCAGCCCGCCTGCTGCGCGACCGGCAAAGGTGCGGCGAATACCTCGACAGGCACGCTCTCTACCGTGAAGCAGGCAATCAGCGGGCGCGGATCGCGCCGCCACTGGTACATCGCGAAGCCCGGCCTCCAGCAATGCTGCGCCCACAAGCAACCCGTGACCTCCCCCGGATCGCGCGCATGGCACAAGAGGTCGACGTCGCTGCCCTCAAGCGCGAGGCCGAGCGGGAATGTCCCCGCAACGCGCACATCGAACCTGGCTAGCTGGTCGAGCAGGCCCGAGGCATCCAGCGCCTCGCGCCAGTTCACGGCCTCGCGGCGCTCTCGCGCGCCTTGCCCTGCGCCATCGTGCGCACCATCAGTGCCTCGAGCCGCGCCGGGTCGATTTCGAGCACGACCTGTGCGCGCTGCTCGCCAAGGCCCGGACGATAGGGTCCGTGCCAGCTGAGCATGTCGCCGTAGCTCGGCCCGAACTGGGTGTCGTAGTCGATGTAGAGTTCCTCGGCGCGTGTCACCATGCCCGGATCGAGCAGATAGCCCGCTACGATCTCGTCCCACATCGGAAAGCCGGGCTCCATGTCCGAGATGAAAGCGCCGACCTCGCGCGGAGCGGCCTTCGCCATGCGCTCCAGCAACGCGGCGCTGCGTTCGGTCGAGGTCGAGGGATCGACCGGGATCACCGTCAGCTTGCGCCAGGGGCTGTGCGAGACGATGCTCGCCGCCTCGGGATCGAAGCGTGCGTTGAATTCGCGGCGGGGCGTATTGACGAATTCGCGCGCGAACTGCGCCGCCGCCTCGCCTTCGCGCACCTGTCGTGGATTGAGGCTGCCGCCCATGTAGACCAGCTCGCCCACCAGCGAGGCGAACTGCGGATCGAGCCGCTGCGCCAGCGCGAGATTGGTGAGCGGGCCGCAGGCGACGATGGTGATCTCGCCGGGATGCTCGTGGACCATGCGGATGAGGTAGTTGGCCGCGATCTCGCCGCTGACCTTACCCTTGGGGTTGCCCCAGGGCACGTCGAGCGGATCGTGTGGCCCATGATGGACGGGCAGGCTCTGGCGGGTCGGTTCGACCCATTCCTTCATCCATGCCCCCTTCCAGACGAGCTTTCCGTAAAGCGCTTCCCAGCGCTCGGTCAGCGCCTCGGAATTGAGCAGCGGATAAGTCGCCCCCTGCGCCACCGGGACGTCCTCGCGGCGCGCGATCTCGAGGCCGCGCAGGACCATGCCCGCCGCCTGGTTGGCCCAGGCATTGCCCGAGACGGTGGTGATCCCGAGCACTTCGACATCGCTGCTCTCGAGCAGCATGAGGTGCATCAGCGCGAAGCCCTCGTCGTCGATGATGACCTTGCGCGGTGCGGCCTGCGCCAGCGATGCGCTCAGCAGCGCGAGGAGAACGAGGAGCCCGCGCAGCAAGGTGCGCATCAGGCTTGAGCCCCGACGTAAGCGTCGATCGCCGCCATGTGACGCGCGATCGCATCGGCGGGCAGGAACGAGCCTGTGAAGCTGTTGCGCGCGATCGTCACCAGATCGTCGCGTGTGAGGCCGCGTGCATCGGCGACCGCCCGGTAATTGTCGGCGATGTAGCCGCCGAAATAGGCCGGATCGTCCGAGTTCAGCGTCGCCTTGAGCCCGGCCTGCAACATGCGGTCGATCGGGTGCTGCGCGATGTCGTCGATCACGCAGAGCTTCAGGTTCGAGAGCGGGCAGACGGTCAGCGTCATGCCCATCTCGGCAAGCCTTTGCGTCAGCACCGGGTCCTCCAGCGCGCGGTTGCCGTGGTCGATTCGATCCGCCTCGATCAGGTCGAGCGCCTGATAGACGTATTCGGGCGGCCCTTCCTCCCCGGCATGGAGCGTGATCTTGAGGCCCTTCTCGCGTGCGGCAGCCAGAACCTGCGCGAACTTGACCGGGGGATGGCCAAGCTCGCTGGAATCAAGGCCCACCGCAGTGATCCTGTCGAGCCAGGGCTCGGCCATGGCCAGCGTCTCGAAAGCGGCCTCCTCGCTGAGGTGGCGCAGGAACGAGAGGATCAGCTGGCTGGTCATGCCATGCTTCGCCTCGGCCTCGGCCATGGCCGAGAGCAGTCCCTCGATCACCTCGGCGAAGGGGATGCCGCGGTCGGTGTGGGTCTGGGGGTCGAACATGATCTCGGCATGGACCACGCCATCTTGCGCCGCGCGCTCGAAATAGGCCATCGCCATGTCGTGGAAGTCCTGGCGGGTGCGCAGCACGTTCGCGCCAGCGTAGTAGATGTCGAGGAAGTCCTGCAGGCGGGTGAAGGCATAGGCCGCGCGCACGTCCTCGACGCTCTCGTAAGGAATTTCGACGCCATTGCGCTGCGCCAGCTCGAACATCAGTTCGGGCTCGAGGCTGCCCTCGATGTGCAGGTGCAGTTCGGCCTTGGGCAGGCCGGCGATGAAGCTGTCGAGATCGGTCATTACAAGGTCCTTTGCCAGGCGCTTTCACCCATCACGTAAGTGCGCGCCACGGAGCGGTCGTCGGCGAGAATCTGGAGGGCGAAGAGCCGTTCCGCAAGGCTCGCGCCCCGGGTCCGGCGTGCAAGGAGCGGCGTCGCGGCGCAGTCGAGCACGACGAAATCGGCCTCCTGCCCCACCTCCAGCGCGCCGACCTTGTCGGCGATACCGAGCAGGCGCGCGCTTCCGGCGGTCGCGAGATGGAGCGCGCGGAAGGGATCGAGCCGGTCCTCGCGCGCGAGCGCTGCCTGATAGGCGAGACCCGCCGTGTGCAGCATCGAGAAGGTCGTGCCCGCACCGATATCGGTGCCGAGCCCCAGCTTGAGCTTATGGCGATCCGCCTGCCCGAAGTCGAAATGCCCCGAGCCCAGGAACAGGTTCGAGCTCGGGCATACCGCGATCCCCGCGCCGCTCTCGGCAAGGCGCGCGCAGGACCGCTCGGACAAGTGGATGCCATGGGCGAAGACCGAGCGGTCGGTGACGAGGCCGAAGCGGTCGTAGACGTCGAGATAGTCCGCCGCCATCGGAAAG
This sequence comes from Novosphingobium aureum, assembly GCF_015865035.1. GTDB lineage: Bacteria > Pseudomonadota > Alphaproteobacteria > Sphingomonadales > Sphingomonadaceae > Novosphingobium > Novosphingobium aureum. Next base: position 25,915 of record NZ_JADZGI010000005.1, read on the forward strand.
CGTTCGGCGACGGCGGCGCATTCGTGCACGTTCTCGGCCAGATGGGTGTGCATCAGCGCATCCGGGTGCGCGGCCAGAAATTGCCCTGCATCGGCCAGCTGCGCGTCACTCGAGGTCAGCGCGAAGCGAGGGGTCAGCGCGTAGCCCAGCCGCCCGCGCCCGCGCCAGCGGCGGATCAGCGCCTCGCTCTCGGCACGACCGCTCGCGGGCGTGTCGCGCAGCCCCTCGGGGCCAAGATCCATCAGCACCTTGCCCGAGATCAGGCGCATCCCGCGCGCGAGCGCCGCCTCGAACAGGGCGTCGACCGAGTGTTCGTGCACGGTCGGGAAGACCAGCGCACTCGTCGTGCCATTGCGCAGCAGTTCGGTGAAGAAGGCCTCGGAGAGCGCATCGGCATGGGCGCGCTCGACGAAGGCCTTCTCGGCAGGGAAGATGTGCCGGTCGAGCCAGTCGAGCAGCTGCTCGCCATGCGCGGCAATGCGGTCCATCTGCGGGTAGTGGACATGGGCATCGATGAAGCCGGGCACGACGACGCCGGGCAGCGTCTCGACCGGGACATCCGGGAAGCGCGGCGAGATTTCCTCGAAGGGGCCGCGCGCAATGACGATGCCTTTTTCGACGACGAGCATGCCGTCGGCCTCGTGGCGCACGGCAGCGGCGTCCTCGCGCGGGTCGGTGCCCACCGAAAGCAGTTCGCCGCGAAAGGCGCGCAAGCCGCTCATGCACCCCTCAGCTGCAAGAGCTGCGCAAGCACGGCGATGGCGATCACGTCGGGCTCCTTGCCCTTGACGCCCGGCACACCGATCGGCGCGGTGAGGCGCGCGAGGGCTTCGTCACCGATACCGTCCGCCTTCAGGCGCGAGCGGAACCGGGCGATCTTGGTCGAGGAGCCGATGAGACCGACGAAGGCCACCGGAACGCGCCCCAGCGCGGTCAGTGTCAGATGGTAGTCGAGCGGGTGGTCGTGCGTGAGGATGGCGATCGCCGCATCTGCAGGCGCCTCCTCGATGCAATGCGCAATGTCCTCGGGCGCGACCACGGTGACCCCATCGATGCCTTCGAGCTCGGGCCGCGTGTCGAACCAGGCCAGCTGCAGCGGCAACCCGGTCGCATGGCGCGCGATGGCCTGCCCGACATGGCCTGCGCCGAAGAGGTAGAACGGACGCGGGCGCTCGCCCACCGGCTCGATAATGCGCGTGCCCGCCCCGGGCCTTTCGCCGCGCGCGGACTGGCGGGTCGCGGTCTCGCGATCGTGAATACGGCGCGTGACCCGCTCTTCGCAGAGGCTGGTCTCGAGCATGCGGCCGACTTGCGCATCGTGCAGCCAGTCGAGGCCTTCAGGATCGAGATGCTCGATCAGCAGCCGCACCCGCCCGCCGCAGCATTGCCCGAGCAAGGGGCCGAGCGGGTAGTCCTGCACGCGCCATGTGCCCGGCGCGAGATCGAGCATCGCACGCGCCTGTTCGACAGCGCGGTACTCGAGCTGTCCGCCACCGATGGTGCCTTGCTGACCTTCAGCGCTCACCAACATGCGCGTGCCCGCGCCGCGCGGCGCGGAGCCTTCGGTCGCGAGCACCGATACCAGCGCGCAAGGCCCTTCCCCGCGCTGTCGCAGCCAGCCGATCCATTGCGTCATGCGACAAGCGCCCCCTCGCGGTGCGCGTTAATAGCCTTGAGCACGCGCTCGGGCGTCGCCGGCGCATCGAGCGGGGGAAGTTCGCGCCGTTCGGGGGCCACGGCGGCGACCGCGCGGGTCAGCGCCGAGAACACCGAGATCGCCAGCATGAACGGCGGCTCGCCCACAGCCTTGGAGCGGTTGATCGTCGGCTCGACGTTCTGTCCGTCCCACAGCGCGATCGAGAATCGTGCTGGCCGATCCGAGGCGGTCGGGATCTTGTAGGTCGCGGGGCTGTGCGTGAGCAGCCGCCCCTTGTCGTCCCAGACCAGCTCCTCGGTGGTCAGCCAGCCCTGACCCTGAATGAAACCGCCCTCGATCTGGCCCTTGTCGATCATCGGGTTGAGCGATGCGCCGACGTCATGGAGAATATCGACCGCCAGGACCTTGTGCTCGCCGGTGAGGGTATCCACCGCGACTTCGCTCACTGCAGCGCCATAGGCGAAGTAGTAGAACGGCCGGCCCTTGTGGGCCTCGCGGTCGTAGGCGATGTCGGGCGTCGCGTAGAAGCCGGTCGAACTGAGCGAGACGCGCCCGATGTGCGCGCGCCGGGCCACTTCGCCGAACGTCAGGCTGGCCGCTCCCGCCTGCACGCCTTCGGGCGTGAAGCGCACTTCCGCTTTGCGGCAACCATAAGTCCGGGCAAGGAAGCCGACGAGACGCGCGCGAATCCTGCTGGCAGCATCGAAAGCGGCCATGCCGTTGAGGTCCGCGCCCGAGCTTGCCGCCGTCGCCGAGGTATTGGGCACCTTGTCGGTGCGCGTCGCGGTGCAGCGCACGCTCTCGATGGGCACGGCGAAGACATCGGCAACCACTTGCGCGACCTTGATGTAGACGCCCTGCCCCATCTCGGTGCCGCCATGGTTCACCTGGATCGAACCATCGGCGTAGACGTGGATCAGCGCACCCGCCTGATTGAGATGGGTCGTCGTGAAACTGATCCCGAACTTGACCGGAGTAAGCGCGATGCCCTTCTTGATCACCGCGCTATCCGCATTGAACGCCGCGATCTTCGCTGCGCGCTCGTCGTAGCGCGAGGAGGTGCGCAAGTGCGCGATCATGTCCGGCGCGATGTTGTCGGCGACCTTCATCTCGTAAGGCGTCGTGTCGCGCCCCGGAGCATAGAGATTGGCGATACGCAGGTCGAGCGGCTCGCAGCCCAGATGCTGCGCGACATGATCCATGATCCGCTCGATCGCGAGCATGCCCTGCGGCCCGCCGAAGCCCCTGAACGCGGTCGCCGAGACGGTGTTGGTCTTCAGCCGCTCGGAAAGGATCTCGACGTCGGCTAGATAGTAGCAGTTGTCGGCATGGAACATCGCGCGGTCGTTGATCGCGGGGCTGAGATCGACCGTCGCCCCGCAAGGCGAGGAGAGCCCCAGCTTGAGCGCGAGGAGGCGCCCCGCATCGTCGAAGCCGACCTCGTAGGAGACCTCGAAGGGATGGCGCTTGCCGGTCGCGACCATGTCGTCGTCGCGGTCGAGCCGTAGCTTGGCCGGACGCCCGGTCTTCGCGGCGACGAGCGCGCTGGCCGCCGCGATCAGCGCGGCCTGCGTCTCCTTGCCGCCGAAGGCCCCGCCCATGCGGCGCACCTCGACCGTGACGTCGGCGCTGGTGAGGCCGAGCATGTGCGCGACGAGGTGCTGCACCTCGCTCGGGTGCTGGGTCGAACTGACGAGATGGACCTGTCCGTCCTCGCCCGGCGTCGCGACACAGACTTGCCCTTCGAGGTAGAAGTGGTCCTGTCCACCCATCTCGAAGCTGCCAGCGAGGCGTTGCGGTGCGCCCGCAAGTGCCTTGTCGGCATCTCCGCGCGCCATGCGCTGGGTCGGCTCGATCAGGCTCTGCGCAGCGCGGGCCTGCGCTGCCGTGACCAGCGCGGAGCGCGGCTCATAGGTGATCTCGCCGAGACGCGCGGCCCTGCGCGCGGCGTCGCGGCTCGTCGCGGCAACGAGGAACACCGGCTGGCCATGGCTGATGACCTCGCCATCGGCGAGCAGGCGATCGTCGTGCGCGACGGGTGAGACGTCGTTGGCGCAAGGAATGTCGGCAGCGGTGTAGACCGCAACCACACCCGGCGCCGCACGCACCGCCGCGAGGTCCATCGCGGTGATCGCCGCATGCGCCTCGCTCGCCATGCCGAAAGCGAGATGGAGCATGTCGCCGGGCTCGGCGAGGTCGTCGGCATAGCGCGCACTGCCGGTCACGTGGAGGTGCGCGCTTTCGTGCGGGTGCGAAGGCTTCTCGACGACCTGTGCGGCGGTGAAGGCGGGATCGCGCTCAGCCATCGATGCTCTCCAGATCGAGAACCGAGACTGCCTTGCCCTGTTCGCGCAGATACAGGCGCACGAGCAGGTTGGCCGCGACTTCGAGCCGGTAGCCGGCCGATCCGCGCACGTCGCTCAAAGGGCTGAAATCATCCGCCAGTGCCTTGCCCGCCGCGACCATGGTTTCCATCGCGAACGGCTTGCCCACGAGCGCGGCCTCGCATGCCGAAGCCCGGCGCGGGGTAGCCGCCATGCCGCCGAATGCCACGCGCGCGCCAGTTACGATGCCCTGCTCCAGCGTCAGCACAAAGGCGCCGCAGACGGCCGAGATGTCGCTGTCGAAGCGGCGCGAGAGTTTGCTCATCGCGATCACCGCATCCCCGGCAGGGCGCGGGATCGTTACCGTCTCGACGAATTCACCGGGGCGCAGGTCCTGCTTGCCGTAGTCGACGAAGAAGTCCTCGAGCGCGATGGTGCGCCTGCCCGATGCGCTGCGCAGAGTGAGCTCGGCACCCAGCGCGATCAGCGCGGGCGGTCCGTCACCGATCGGCGAACCATTGGCGATGTTGCCGCCGATGGTTCCGGCATTGCGCACCTGCAGCGCCGCGAAGCGCCGCCAGAGTTCGCCGAGATCGGGGTGCAGCCGCGCAAGCAGCGGATGCGCGTCGGCATGACGCACGTTGGCGCCAAGCACCAGTGCCTCCTCGGTCTCTTCGATCACGTCGAGCCCGGCAACGCCGCCGATGAAGATCACCGTGGCGAGTTCACGCAAGCCCTTAGTCACCCACAGGCCGACATCGGTAGCACCCGCGACGAGGGTCGCCTGGGGATATATCTCCAGCAGCGCGCAAAGCTCGTCGATGCTGCGCGGCACGAACCAGCGCCGCCCCTGCCACTCGCCCGAGGCGCCCTCGCTAGCGATCTTTGCCAGGGCCTCGACCAGCGCGCCATCATCCTGTTCGAGCCGCGCGACCTGCTCGCCTGCCTCGAGGATCGGGCCGTAGCCGGTGCAGCGGCACAAGTTGCCCGCGACCACGTCGGCAAGCGGCAAGTCACTGCCGCAAGCGCCGATCGCACGGCCATGCAGCGACATGACAAAGCCGGGGGTGCAGAACCCGCATTGCGACGAGCCATTGGCCGCCATGCAGGCCTGCAACGCATTGGGCTCGCCCGCCGTCGAGAGACTCTCGACAGTCATGAGCGCCTTGCCGTGGAGCATCGGCAGGAACTGAATGCAGGCGTTGAGCGCCCGCCACGCGACCCTTGCCCCGTCAGCCGAAAGCTCGCCAACCAGCACCGTGCAGGCCCCGCAGTCGCCTTCTGCGCAGCCTTCCTTGGTGCCGGTGCGCTGGCACGCATAGCGCAAGTAGTCGAGCACCGAGCCGGTGGGGTCGAGCCGGTCGAGATCGACCCGCTCGCCATCGAGAAGAAACGAAATGGCCATGTCAGCTGCCCCGGTAGGTCGAATAGGCATAGGGCGAGACGAGCAGCGGCACGTGGTAGTGCGCCGCGATATCGGCGATGCCGAAGTCGATCTGCACCACGTCGAGGAACGGCGGCTCAGGCAGGTGGACGCCGCGCGCGCGGAAGTAGTCGGCCACGGCGAAGCGCAGGTGATAGGCGCCCGAGGGGGCGCGGGGCAGTTCGGGGCAGCGCCCGTCGGCATTGGTGGTGCCTTCAAAGAGCACCGTGCCCCCCTCGGCGATCAGCGAGATCGAGACGCCCGCTGCCGGGCAGCCGTGCATGGTGTCGAGCACGTGGGTCGAAAGCGTGTTCATGCCGCTTCCCCTGCACCGCTCGCCGTCTCGGGAAGCGGCCACTCGCCGAGGAATTCAGGCACGTCGTATTCGAGGAATTCGGCGACGAGCACGTCCTTGTCGTCGAGGAACAGCTGGTCCGCGATCCCGCGTAGCAGGCGCGGCAGCGCGAGATTCAGCCCCGAAAGCGCCGAGGCGGAAAGGCCAAGGCTAAGCAGCGCCGAATAGTTGAAGGCGAACAGGCCGTGTAGCGGGGCTGCGTCGGCTCCCTCGCGGGCGAGAAACTCGAAGGCCTCGCCGAGATAGGGGTGCGCGTCGATGAGCGCGTTGCGCTTGCCCTTCGGCGTGACCCGGTCACCCCAGCGCGCGATCAGCGGCGCAACGTCGCAAAGTTCGGGACGCAGCCCCGGATCGCTGACGAGCCCGGTCGAGATCACCACGAAATCGAAGTCGTGATGCCCGTGCGGGGTGGTGACGCGCACCAGCCCGTCATGCTCGGCAACGTCGAGCCAGGGCGCGCCGAGGTGCAGGCGAAAGCCCGGCCAGGCGGCGGCGCGCTCGAAAGTGTCGTTGGTCGGCGGCTGGTTGTGGCCGAGGAAGCAGTCCATCGCCGCGTACTTGGTTACATCGTCGAGCGCGGGGTAGCGCGCGGCAAAACCGACCTGCTCCATGAAGCGGATGGGATTGATGCGCGGCAGCTGCTTGCGCCGGATGAAGACCTCGGCCGCCTCGACACCCTGCGTCAACGCGAAGTTGGCATTGTCGAAGGCCGATGCCCCACCGCCCAGGATACCGATGCGCTTGCCGTGCAGCTTCGCGAAATCGATCGGCTCGCTGGTATGCGCCCAGAGCGACTTTGGCAGGTTGTCCGAGACCATCGCCGGCGTATGCCACTCGCCCCCGCCCTGGATGCCCGTCGCCAGCACCACCTTGCGCGCATGTTCCACCGCGCCATCGACAAAGTGCAGGCGGTGCAAGCCTTCGCCGGGCAGCGGCTCGATGCGGGTGAGACGCGCCTCGTTGACCACGGGCAGGTCGAGGACGCGGCGATACCAGCGCAGGTAATCCATCCAGTCGCCGCGCGCGATCTTGTCGAGCCGCTCCCAGCCTTGCGCACCGTGCTGCGCTTCCCACCAGGCCTGGAAAGTCAGCGAGGGAATGCCGAAGTCGATCGGGGTCAGCGTCTTGGGCGTGCGCAAGGTGACCATGCGCGCATAGGTTTCCCAAGGCCCCTCGTAGCCGGCCGGGTTCTCGTCGAAGACCATGACGTTGCCAACGCCTTCGCGGCGCAGGCCGAAGGCGGCGGCGAGACCACACTGGCCACCGCCGATCACCGCCACGTCGAGCACGCTCTCGCCCGCGAAGTGGCGCTCGCGCACCCATTGTGGGCGGTTGAAACCGACAAGCGCGATCTCGCGCGCGAGGCGCTCTTCGAGGGCCTTGAGGCTGGCGGGGCTGGCGGCGGTTTCGCTCATGACATGTCTTCCAGTCGCAGGCGCACGATCTCACCGATCTGGTCGATGGCTGTGGCGATCTCGCTGGCGCGGTCGTTGGCAAGGCGTGCGCGCATGGCGGCAAGGATACCTGCCTTGTCGGTCAGGCGCACGCAGATGATGAAGGGAAAGCCGAAGCGCTCGCGATAGGCCGCGTTGAGCGCATGGAACGCCTCGTATTCTTCTGGAGTGAGCCGGTCGAGTCCGGCGCTCGCCTGCTCGGCGCTGCTGGCATCCGTAAGCGTGCGGTCGATCGCCGCCTTGCCCGCGAGTTCGGGGTGCGCGCGGATCAGCGCGAGCTGTTCGGCCTCGCTGGCCGCATGGACCACCGCCATCAGGTCGGCATGGCGATCCCCGCTCGAGGGCGCGGCATCGGCGCGCGCCTCGACCCAGGGGCTGTGCTCGAAGAGGGCGGCGGGCGTTGCCATCAGTGGGTGTTTCCCTCTAGGCTGACATGCGCCGAGACGACCTTCCAGCCATCGGGGAAACGCACCCAGCTCTGTGTCTGGCGGCCACGGCGCTCGGAGCCCTCGCGGAAGAATTCGGCATCGGCCGTGGCGAAGGCATCACCATATGTCACGATCGAGACCCGGCCGAGCTTGCGCTGTGGCGAGCCGCCGCGTCCCTTGCGAAACGCGCGGATCTCCTCGATGCCGTAAAGCACCTCGCCAACGCCGTAGCGATTGGTCGTCTCGGCCTCGTGAAACAGCTTGTCCATCGCGGCGATGTCGTCCTCCATCAGCGCGCGTTCGTACTCGTTGAACGCAGCGGTCACTTCGGCGAGGAGTTCGGGATCGTTGATTGTCATGCAGCGTCTCCGGGGCAAGGGTACTGGGCGATCCAGTGGCGGGCGATGTCGCAGCGGCGCGCGACCCAGGCCTCGCCGCTGGCGGTGACATGGTCGAGGAAGCGGGCGAGCCAGCGCGCGCGACCCGGCTTTCCGGCGATGCGCGCGTGCAGCCCCACCGACATCATGCGTCCGCCCTCCTCGACGAGCTGGTCGAAGGTGTCGCGCATGTGCCGAAAGAACTGCTCGCCTTCGGTGAAGCCGTTGAGCGCGACGATCTTCATGTCGTTGACGTCGAGCGTGTAGGGCACGACGAGCTGCGCGCGCCCCTCGCGCAAGTGCGCATGGGTCTTGTCCCAATAGGGCACGTCGTCGGCGTAGCTGTCGGCATCGTAGAGGAAACCGCCCTCCTCGGCCACCAGCCGCGCGGTATTGGGCGAGGTGCGCCCCTGATACCAGCCGAGCGGGCGGCTGCCGGTCAGCTTCTCGTGCAGCGCCACGGCCTCTGCGATATGGGCGCGCTCGACCGCCTCATCGACGTACTGGTAGTCGATCCAGCGCAGGCCGTGGCTGGCGATCTCCCAGTCAGCCGCGCGCATGGCCGCGACCGCCTCGGGGTTCATCTCCATGGCCTTCGCCACGCCGAACACCGTGACCGGCAGCCCACGCGCGGTAAAGAGGCGGTGCAGCCGCCAGAAGCCTGCGCGGCTGCCGTATTCGTAGAGGCTCTCCATCGCCATGGCGCGGTCGGGGTGGCTTGCCGCGCCGACCATTTCGGAGAGAAACGCCTCGGAGCCCTTGTCGCCGTTGAGGACCGAGTTCTCCGCGCCCTCCTCGTAATTGATCACGAACTGCACCGCGACGCGCGCACCGCCGGGCCAGTTGGCGGCAGGCGGCGTGGCGCCGTAGCCGGTGAGATCGCGCGCCATGCTCATGCCCGCTCGTCCTGAACCGGCCGATCGGTCCATGCTGCCATCGCGGCGGGCACGGCTTCGCCCAGCGGCAGCGCGAAGCCGGCCATGCGCAGACTGGCCTCGAGCGCGCCAAGCGTGATCAGGACCTTGTGGCGCATCGCGTTGTAGCCCATCGCGCCCAGCCGCCAGACCTTGCCCTGCAGCGGCCCGAAGGCAGTGCCGATCTCGATCTCGAAGGCCTCGCGCATGGTCCGGCGCACAGCCTCGCCGTCGATGCCTTCGGGGATGTGGGCGCCGGTGACATTGGTCATGCGGTGGGCATCGTCGCCGAAGACCGTTAGCCCCATCGCGCGCAGGCCCGCAGTCATCGCCCGGCCCGCGCGGGCATGGCGGTCGTAGCGCGTCGCCAGTCCCTCTGCGAGCGCGACGCGGGCGCATTCGCGCGCGGCATAGAGCATCGAGGTCGCCTCGGTATGGTGGTTGAGGCGCTTTTCCGACCAGTAGTCCATGATCATCGCGAGATCGAAGTAGTTCGAGCCGATCCGCGGGCCCTGTCCGTCGACGAGCCCTGCCATGCGGATGCCCGCCTCGGTATGCCGGCGCGCGAAGATCTGCTCGGCAGCCGCCTCGGAAATGGTGATCGGGGCCGAGCCGGAGGGACCGCCAAGGCACTTCTGCAGGCCGCCGGTGACGACATCGACATCCCAGCGGTCGGCGGCGAGCTCCATCCCGCCGATGGTCGCAGTGGCATCGACGTAGGAAAGCGCGCCCGCAGCACGGCACAGCGCCCCGAACCCGTCGAGCGGCTGGGCCATGGTGGTCGAGGTATCGCCGTGGATCGTCGCGACGAGGCGCGGCGCGGTGCGCGCGATGGCATCGCTGATCGCCTCGAGCGGAACGACCTCGCCCCAGGGTGCCTCGACCGTCTCGATGCGCGCGCCGATGCGCTGCAGGATCTCGGTGAGGAGCAGGCCGAAGCGGCCGAAGTTGACCACCAGCACGGTGTCGCCGGGGCGCACAAGGCTGACCAGCGCCGCCTCGATCCCGGCGCGCGCGGTGCCGTCGACGAGCATCGTCCAGCGGTTGCGGGTGCCGAAGATCGGGCGGTAGAGCGCCATGACCTGCTCCATGTAGCCGGTCATCTCGGGATCGAACTGGCCGAGCAGGTCTGCCGACATCGCGCGCAGCACGCGCGGATGTGCATTGACCGGGCCGGGTCCCATGAGCAGGCGCTGGGGCGGGTCGATCTCGCCGAACAGCAGGGGATCGAGTTCAAGTGACATGCAATTCTCCCTCGCGCCGGGCGAGACCTTCGATGAAGCCAAGCATCGCGCCGAGCGCCGCCTCGGCGTCGGCGGGCTCGACATGTTCGGCCGGGTTATGGCTGATCCCGCCCTTGCAGCGGATAAACAGCATGGCGGTGGGGCACAGCGCGGCCATGTTCATGGCATCGTGGCCCGCGCCCGAGACGAGGCGGAAGGCGCGCTGTCCGGTGCGCTCGAGCGCTGCGTCCATCAATGCCATCAGCGCGGGATCGCATGGGCTGGGCGGCAGATCGTGAATGCGCTCGATCTCGAAGTCGAGCCGGCGCGCGGCGGCGATGCCTTCGATGGCCGCGAGAATGGCTTTCGCGACACGGTCGCGCCGCGCAGCGTGCCCCGCGCGCACGTCGATGGTGAAGCGTACCTCGCCCGCGATGACGTTGGCAGCCCCCGGCATGGCCTCGATCCGCCCGACCGTCGCCACCGCATCGCCGCCCTCCTCGCGCGCCGCGTGTTCGATCGCGAGCACCATCTCGGCGGCACCGGCAAGCGGATCGCGGCGCAGCTTCATCGAACTGGTGCCTGCGTGACCGGCAAGTCCGTGCACGGCGATGGCATAGCGCAGCTGCGCGGCGATCCCGGTTACCGTGCCGAGCGCCAGCCCCTCGTCCTCGAGCACCGGGCCTTGCTCGATGTGTGCCTCGAGGTAGGCCAGCACCTCGCCCGGCTCGCGCCGTGCCGCAAGATAGAGCGCGGGATCGATCCCTTCCTCGCGCAGGCCAATACCCGCCGCATCGACGAGCGAGAGCGCATCCGCATCGAGTGTGCCCGCAACTGCGCGGCTGGTCAGCATGGCGGCAGGAAAGCGCGAGCCCTCCTCGTCGCCGAAGGCATAGACCTCGATGGCGAAAGGCAGGCGTTGCCCCGAGGCATGAAGCGCCGCGACGCATTCCACGCCGAGCATGATGCCGAGCGGCCCGTCGTAATGCCCGCCGTCGCGCACCGAATCGAGGTGGCTGCCGATGATCAGCGCCGGAGCGCCGGGGCTGGCCCCCTCGTAGCGCCCGACAAGGTTCGCGGCGGCATCGCGGCGCACCGCCATGCCCGCCTCCTCCATCCAGCCCGCCAGCGCCTCTTGCGCAGCGCGATAGGCGGGTGTGAGATAGCCGCGATAGAGCCCGCCCGCGATGTCGGAGAAAGGCGCGACGCCCAGCGCGTCGCAACGCGCGACGGCCCTGCTGCCTCCGCTCATGCCGCCTTGTGCGATTTCGCGCGCGCTCGTCATCATCTCAGCAGCCCACCGCCGCGCCGTCGCTGCGCGGATCGCTGCCCCCCTCGAAGCTGCCGTCGACGAGGCGCACGATCGCCCCTGCATGGCCCATCATCGCGGTCAGCGGCCCGACGCGCTCGACGTCGTGGCCTGCCTCGGCAAGCTGGGCGTAAAGGCTCTCGTCGAAGCCGTCCTCGAGCTTGAGCGAGGTCGTGGCATCGCCCCAAGTACGCCCGAGCAGCCAGCGCGGGGCCGAGATGGCCTCCTGCAGATCGACGCCAAAGCGCGCGTAGCGGCTGAACAGCGCGGCCTGCGTCTGCGGCTGGCCCTCGCCGCCCATCGTGCCGTAGGCCATGATCCGCCCGTCCTCGAACGCGGCCAGTGCGGGGTTGAGCGTGTGGAACGGTTTTCGACCTGGCTTCAGCGCATTCCAGCCATCCTCGGCCAGACGGAACGAGGAGCCGCGGTTCTGCCAGGTGATCCCGGTGCCGGGCAGGACCAGCCCCGAGCCGAACTCGAAGTAGGTCGACTGGATGCAGGAGACCACGCGGCCTTGCGCGTCGGCTGCCGCGAACCAGCAGGTGTCACCCAGTTGCGGCTCATTGGGCCAACGCAAGGCGCGCTCGGGATCGATCCGGGCGGCCAGTTCGTCGAGCGCTGCATCGTCGTCGAGCAGGCCCTGGAAATCGAAGTCGGTATAGGCCGTGTCGCCGACGTGTTCGTCGCGCAGCAGGAAGGCCTGCTTGGTCGCCTCGACGAGGCCGTGGACATGGGCGAAGCCGTCTGCGCCCTTGGCAGCGAGCTTGTCGAACAGCGCGAGGATCACCAGCGAGGCGAAGCCTTGCGTGGGCGGAGCGCTGTTGTAGAGCCGCGCGCCCGCAATGCCGACGTGCAGCGGCTCGGGTCTGCTCGCCTCATGCGCGATCAGGTCCTGTGCACGCAGCGGCGAGCCCAGTGCGGCAAGGTCGGCGGCGATACTGCTCGCGAGCGCACCGCGGTAGAAATCGTCGAGCCCGCCCCGTGCCAGAGCGCGCAGGGTTGCGGCAAGGCGCGGCTGGCGCAGGACGTCCCCCTCGCGCAAGGGACGTCCCTCTGGCTCGAAGGTCTCGGCCCAGGCGCCGGGCTGGCCGCGCAGTTCCTCGCCCTTGGCGGCGGCAATGGCGGCCCCGCCTGCGGTGACCGCGACACCCTCCTCGCCGTAACGGATCGCATCGCGCAACAGGCGTTCGAGCGGCAGAGTGCAGCTTTTATCCGAGAGCGCCGCCTGCCAGGCCGAGATCGTGCCCGCGACCGTGTTCGCCGCGAGGGGGCCCCGCGTCGGGACCACCTCGTGCCCTTCATAAAGCGCGAGGTCGGCATTGCCCGCCGCACCGCCGCAGCCGTGGATTGCGTGAACGCGACCGTCGGGTTCGCGGATCAGCCAGAAGCCGTCGCCGCCGATCCCGGTCATGTGCGGGTAGACGACGGCAAGGCACGCGGCGACGGCGACGCAGGCCTCGATGGCTGTGCCGCCCTCGGCAAGCACGTCGCACCCCGCCTTCGCGGCGAGGTGATGGGGCGCGGTGACGATGCCCTTGCTGGCGGTGACGGTCTTCATCGTGGGTTCCCGCTCAGTCCGGCAGAGCCGCGAGGAAAGCGCGCACGACATGCGCGGAATTGACCGAGGCGAGCGCCATGAAGGTGTTCATCTGGTTCTCGCCGGTATCGCCGCCCGCAAGGTCGGAAAGCGAGCGGAAGACGATTGCGGGTACCTCGTTGGCATAGGCCACCTGCACCACGGCCGCGCTCTCCATGTCGAGCACGCGCGCCCCCCAGGCCTCCTGCAGGTATTCGCGGAACTCCTTGTTGTCGGCGAAGACCCCGGCGCTGACGCCGGTGCCGCCGACGACCACCTTGGGTTCCTTGACGAGACAATGCTCGCCGCTCGCGCTGCCTGCTGCCCCGGTGCAGCGCTGCAGCGTGATTTTGGCGGTCACATCCTTGGCAAGGTCGAGCAGCCCGGGATCGACGGCAAGGGTATAGTGGCGCTGCGAAGGCTCGCTGGCATTGCCCACGCGCACCCCGCGCGGAAACATCATGTCCCAGTTCTTCGGTGCCTCGGCATCGACCGGCTCGGGCACGACCCAGCCCTTGTCCGTCTTTCGCGCGAAGGAGACCTCGAGGTACTGCGCCCAATCCTTCGCGACGATGACGTCACCGATCGAGAGCTCGGGATCGACCCCGCCCGCGATGCCGGAAAAGACGATGCGCTTGACGTTGAAACGGTCGAGCACGAGCTGGGTGTTCATCGCCGCGTTGACCATGCTGACCCCGCTCTGCATCAGCACCACCGGCTTGCCCTCAAGCGTGCCGACGAGGAAGGTCAGACCGTTGGCGTGATATTCCCGGGGCGCTTCGATGGCCGGGGCCATGGCGTCCCATTCGGGCGCGAAGGCGGTCATCACCACGGTGCGCGCGGTATCGTCGAAGCGCTCGGCAGCGGCCTCGGCGGGCAGCGCGCAAAGCGCCATGGTGGCTGCAAGAGTGTACGAAACGAAGCGCATCAGGCGGCTCCCATCCAGACGAAGCGGATTACAAAAAGCAGGGCGAGTACAAGCAGGAACCAGTCGGCCTTGCGGATCGTCCCGCGCGCCATCTTGAGAATTGCGTGGGCGGTGATGCCGAAGGCGAGGCCATTGGCGATCGAGAAGGTCAGCGGGATCATCGCGACGGTGAGGAACGCGGGGATCGCCGAGAGCGGGTCCTCCCATTCGACCTCGGTCAGGGGCAGGCACATCATGCCACCCACGATGATCAACGCGGGCGCGGTTGCGGCCAGCGGGATCAGCTGCGCATAGGGCGCCACGAACATCATCGCGAGGAACAGCACGCCGGTGACGACGGCGGTAAGGCCGGTGCGCCCGCCGACCTGCACGCCCGCCGCGCTCTCGACGTAGCTGGTGACGGTGCTCGTACCCGCCATCGAGCCGACGATGGTGGCGGTCGCGTCGGTCACGAGGATACGGTTGAGGCGCGGGATTTTGCCGTCAGAGCCGATCAGTCCGGCACGCTTGGTCACCGCGACGAGCGTGCCGATGTTGTCGAACAGGTCGACGAAGAGGAAAACGAAGAGGATCTCGAGCAGGCCAAGGCCGTGGCTGCCCGAAACCCCGAACACGCCCGCGAGGTCGAGCTGGAACAGCGTGCCGGTCATCGCCTCGAGCGAATAGGGTTCGGGGCTCAGCGTCACCATGCCGAAGAGCCAGCCGAGCACGGTGGTGGCAACGATCCCGATCAGCATCGCGCCGCGCACGTTCCACACGCTGAGTGCACCGATCAGGACGAGGCCGAAGATCGCGAGCGCGGGCGCCGGTGCCTTGAGGTCGCCGAGCGCGACGAAAGTGGCCGGGTTGGCGACGACGATGCCGGCATCCTTGAGGCCGATGAAGCCGATGAACAGCCCGATGCCGCCCGCGACCGCCGCGAAGAGGTACTGCGGGATCGAATGGACGATGAGCTGGCGCACCCCGGTCAGGGTGAGCACCAGAAAGGCGATGCCCGAGATGAACACGCAGCCCAGCGCAACCTGCCAGGGAATGCCCATCTGCTGCACGACGGTGAAGCTGAAGTAGGCGTTGAGCCCCATGCCCGGCGCGAGCGCGAGCGGCGTGTTCGAGGTGAGCCCCATCAGGATCGAGGCGAAGGCCGCGGCAAAGCAGGTCGCGGCGGCGACTGCGGCTACGGGCATGCCCGCGGTGCCGAGGATCGCAGGATTGACCAGCACGATGTAGGCCATGGTCAGGAAGGTGGTGAAACCCGCGAGTACCTCGGTGCGCGCAGTCGTGCCGCGCTCGCTCAGCGCGAACATGCGCTCGAGGCGCCCGGGCGCGCCGCTCCCACCTTGCCCCTCGCCGGGTGGTCCCGCCGACGGACTGGTCAACGGCTCTGTCTGGCTCACGCGTCTATCCCCCTGCTGCCCGCAAGCGCCCCCGCAGGGAACGCCTCCGGCACTGTCACCCCGATGAAACCCTCGTCCTCGAGCCGCTTCGCGAAAGCGAAGAGCGTACCCTCGCAGCCCGGCCTGCCGATAAGCTGGAGGCCAAGCGGCAGTTGCCCGGGACGCCTGAGCGGCACTGCCAGCGAAGGCAGGCCGAGAAATGTGATCGCCTGGGTATGGATGCCCAGGTCCGCACGCGCCGCGCTCATCGCGCCGTCGATCTCGATGCGCGGGTCCGCAACGCTCGGCGCCGTGCAAGGCGTCGCCGGAGCAAGCAGCACGTCATGATCCGCGATCAGGTCGAGCACCGGTGCCTTGTAACGCGCGCGGAAGGCCTGCGCCTCCTCGTAGATCGCCTCGGGCAGCAGCGCGCCTGCGAGCAGGCGGTCGCGCACTTGCGGGTCGTAGGACATAGCCGCGCGCGCGAGCGTCTCGCGGTGCAACCTGCCGCCCTCGCAGGCGGTGATGACGAAGGCCGCCGAGCGCGCACGGGCTATGTCGGGAATGACCAGCGGCGCAGCGGCGCTGTCCATCGCCCTGGCGATACTGTCCATCGCTGCAAGCTGCGCAGGGTCGGCATTGTCACGAAAGCGACCGCCCAGCCGCGCGACCTTGAGCGAAGATGGCGCAGCGCTCGCAGGCCCGCCGGTGAGCACCTCCCACAAGAGTACCATGTCGGCGATGCTCCCGGTGAACGGGCCGACATCGTCGAAGCTCTCGGCAAAGGGGAAGACGCCCTCGAGCGGCAGCGCGCCGTGTGTCGGCTTGAGACCGTAGAGCCCGCATAGGCTGGCGGGCACGCGCACCGAGCCATTGGTGTCAGAGCCCAGCGAAAAGGGCATCAGCCCTGCCGCGACCATTGCGGCCGAACCGCCCGAGGAGCCCCCGGCGAGCCGGCTCGGGTCATGCGGGTTGCGGGTCGTGCCATGGCGCGCGTTGATGGTCGCAAAACCATAGGCGAATTCGTCCATGTTGAGCGTCGCGACGAGCACCCCACCGGCTGCGCGCAAACGCTCGACCGCCTCAGCATCGCGGCCTGCCGCCGGCGCATCGTCGAAGATGGCCGAACCCGCACTCGTCGCGATGCCCGCAACGTCGAACAGGTCCTTAACCCCGTAAGGCACCCCGGCGAGGGGCCCGGGGTCCTCACCGCGCGCGACCATGGCGTCGACCCTGCGCGCCTCGTCGCGCGCACGTTCCGACAGCACCCGGGTGACGGCGACGAGCGGCCCTGCCCGCTCCTCGAGTGCCGCGAGGCACTGTTCGGTCACCGCGACGGCGCTCAACATTCCGTGGCGCACGCCATGCGCGATTTCGAGCGCCGAGCGCATCATGCAGCCGCGCCTTCCCCGCCCCGCATGCGCGCGACGTGGCGTTCGAGCAGCGCGAGATTGTCGGCCACGCCCTGTGCACAGGCCGAGGGTATGACGATGCCGCGCGCCGTAGCGACGCGCGCGATCTCGTCCGGGCTGCGCGGGACCGAAGCGGGGGCCGGATTTGCAGGCGGCATCGATACTCCTTCGTGTGGCGTGTGGGCGCCAGCGCCTTCGGCTCGCGCGCGGCCAGACCGCTCGACGCCGTTCTCCACCTTCACGATCATGCCTCGTTGTGCGGGTGCGAACAATGCCCTGTCCATGCGTCACGCACGAGATTGATGCGCGACGCCATGGCCTTGCACGCCACACCACAGAAAGGATGGCTGGCGAGCGAGCGGAACGCGGGCATGGCTGAAGAGACGCGAACGGGCATGTCTGCGCCTAGTGCCGCTCAGACGCCGCCACATCAAACGCAATGAAACGAACATATCGTTGCAAAAATCAGAGCACCATTACGCTGGTTTAACGCGCTCTATTTTTGGCAACGCCTCGTCGAATTCATTGCATTTGCCTGCACGTCGAGGCCGACATAGCCTCGCCAGCAACGACGAGAAGCGACCTCGGCAGGAACCCGGAACTTAAAAGCCGGACCGCTCGGGGAGCCAGAGCCAAACGGGACGTGGATCCACCGGAAGGTACGAATGCATACGCGAAAGCGGGTCAGGGCCTGCTCTCGCGCAATAGTCATGAGGGGCTTCTAATGCTGGATTTCGACCTGCCTGACGGCGGAGCAAACGCGCCTGCCGGGCGTCTTCGCACTCTTCACAAGCCTGCGCTGCGCAAGCCGATCCTCGCGATCGCCGCTGGCCTTATGGGCTGTACCGCGCTGACCGCACCCGCAATGGCGCAGGACGACGCCGAAGAGCCACAGCGCGAGATCATCGTCACCGGCGCGCTCGACGCGCTCCCCGTCGCCGACGTCGGCTCGGTCTTCGGCTTCGACAAGACGCTGGTCGAGACCCCGCGTTCGGCCTCGACGATCTCGGCCGAACAGATGGAGCGCTTCGGCATCACCGAGATCTACGATCTCGTCGCGCAGTCGCCGGGCACCTTCACCAACTCGTTCTTCGGCGTGGGCGGTGCGCTCGACATCCGCGGCACTCCCGGCGAGGTCTACTTCCGCGGCGTGCGCCGCCTCGACAACCCGGGCAACTATCCCACCCCGATCGCTGCTGCGGACCGCATCGACATCGTGCGCGGCCCGGCCTCGCCGATCTACGGCCCCTCGAAGACCGGCGGCTACATGAACTTCGTACCGCGCTCGGCGCGCGTCCAGGGCGGCTCGTTCATGGCCAGCCCCGAAGGCAAGGTAACCTTCACCGGCGGCAGCTGGGAGAAGGCCAACCTCTCCGCCCAGATCCGCGGCCCCGGCTCGATCGGCGCGCAGGAATTCGGCTACTCGCTCTACGCCGAACTCGAGGATTCGGGCAGCTACTATGACAACATGTCGACCAAGCAGACCATCCTGCAGGCGGCCTTCGACACCGACCTGACCCCGGACCTGCGCCTCGAATTCGGCGGCATGTACCAGAACTACAAGGGCCAGCAGAACGGTGGCTGGAACCGCCTGACGCAGGACCTCGTCGACAACGGCACCTATATCACCGGCTCGGCGATCTCGCTCGATACCGACGGCGATGGCCAGATGTCGGTAGAGGAGATCAACGCGGCAGTTCCCGGCGGCCTCTCGATCTTCGGTGGCTTCCAGTGCGGCGGCAACGTCTTCGCCAGCTCGATCACCGATGCCTGTTATGGCCCCGGCAGCGGCTACGAGCTGCTCGCCCTGCAGGACACCGGCACCACCACGCTGAGCCGCCGCAAGACGCTGACCGGCAAGAACGACCGCCTCGACAACCGTGGCACCACGCTTTACGCCGACCTGATCTGGACCGGTCCCGGGGACCTCGAGATCAAGAACCAGATGTTCTACGACAGCTACGAGAACATGAACGAGAACGCTTACGGCTTCTCGCAATTCCATGATTCCTACGTGTTCGAGGACAAGATTGTCATCTCCAAGGCGTTCGACACCGACGCCGGTAAGTTCTCGTTCCAGCTTTCGCCCTCGATCCGCTACACGCACTTCAAGCATGGCGAGGATTTCAACTACGAGTACTTCCACCGTGTCGACCTGACACAGGGCTACACGCCTGCCAGCGACCGCCTGCTCTCGACCGAGTGTGACTGCAACTACACCGGCTATGTCTCGGGTCACTACACCGATCTCGCCTTCGCAGCGCTCACCGACCTCGACTTCAACTTCGGTCTCGATGTGACGCTGGGTGCCCGCTACGACACGATCAAGGGCGTTTCGAACTACAACATCGGCAAGATGGAAGCCGACCCCGGCTTTTCGGGCGCCTCGGACCGGGACGGTGCGTGGTCTTGGTCGGCCAGCGCCTCCTACCAGTTGCCCTTCGGCCTGCGCCCTTACGGCACCATCGCGCGCCAGTCGGTGGTCATCGCGGGACAGGGTGCCGAACTCGATCCCGAAAACGTCGCGGGCGGCACCTGGATCACCGCCTCCAAGCTCTACGAAGGCGGCATCAAGGGCTCCTGGCTCGACGAGACGCTCTATGCGGCTGTCTCGATCTACAAGCAGGAACGCACCGACTATTCGGCCCAGTCGAGCACGGTGAACCAGGCGGTCGAGACCAAGGGACTCGAGGCCGAACTGCGCTGGGCGGTGGACGAGCACCTGCTCATCACTGGCGCCTATACGCGCACCAAGGTCTACAACCTGACCTTCCTCGAAGAGGGCACGGCGTTCAGCTTCTTTGGCATCGACGACCTCGTCAACGTCTCCGATCCGACGCTCTACCTCGGCGGCCAGCCGATCGGTCTCGTTCCGATCGAGAACAAGGAACAGTCGCGCCGCGCCGGCATCCCGACCAACCTCTACTCGCTGACCGGCACCTACGCCTTCGACAATGGCCTCGCTTTCGCGGGCAGCATGGTCGCGGTGGATTCGGTCTATTCGGGCCAGTCGCAGGCGGTGAAGCTGCCCGCCTACGTCCTGTTCGATGCGAGCGCGTCCTACAGCACCGGCCCCTGGGACCTGCGTCTGGTGGTCAAGAACGTGACCAACGAGAAGTACTTCCGCGCCAACTTCACCGAACTGTTCGGCTCGACCATCGTCCTGCCCGAACGTCCGCGCAGTTTCCAGGCGACGGTCTCGTACAACTTCTGATCCGGCTACCGGCAGCGCTCCCTACGCGCTGCCGGACCCTCCCGGCGCGGGATGCGGCACCCAACCCGCATCCCGCGCCTTTTTCCTTACCCTCGATGAAAGGTCCGCGATGCCCTTGCTTCCCCGCATGGCCGCGCTCGTCGGCGCATGTCTCGCCCTCCCGCTCGGCGCCCTGCCCGCAACTGCTGCTGACGCGGCTCCCTCGGCCATGGCCTGCAAGCCTGCCGCCGCGTGCGAGACCAAGATCCCGGTCAAGGTGGTGATCGTCTCGCTGTTCGAGATCGGCGAGGACGAGGGCGATACCGCGGGCGAGTTCCAGCTGTGGAAGGAACGCCGCGGCCTGACCCAGCGCATCGCCTTCCCCCAGGGCTTCCACGACCTATACTACAACTCCGAGACGCAGGTGCTGGGCATGGTGACCGGCATCGGCACCTCGCGCTCGACCGCCTCGACCATGGCGCTCGGTCTCGACGAGCGTTTCGACCTGCGCCAGGCCTACTGGCTGGTCGCGGGCATCGCCGGGATCGATCCCGAGGACGCGACAATCGGCTCGGTCGCCTGGGCGCGCTACGTCGTCGACGGTGACCTCGCTCACGAGATCGACGCGCGCGAGATTCCAGCCGACTGGAAGACCGGTTATTTCGCACGCGGCACGCAAGGGCCCAACGACAAGACCACCCCCGTCGATCCCGAAAGCGGCGAGGTCTTCGCCATCAACCCCTCGCTCGAAAGCTGGGCCTTCAGGCTCACCAAGGATGTCAAGCTGCCCGACACGCCCGCCATCGCTGCCGAGCGGCGGGCCTTCGCCGGTTACCCGATGGCGCAAAAGCCGCCCTTCGTGCTCGAGGGCGAGCAGCTTTCGGCAATGACCTTCTGGCACGGCAAGCTCCTCACGGACTGGGCCAACGACTGGGTCGACTACTGGACGAAGGGCAAGGGCGAGTTCGTTACCTCGGCGATGGAGGATACCGGCGTGATGCAGGCGATGACCCGCCTCGATGCGAGCGGGCGCGTCGACGCCGAGCGCGTGCTGGTGCTGCGCGCGGGCTCCAACTTCACCATGCCGCCCGAGGGCACCGATGCCGCGACCTACCTGCTGCGCGAGAACGAAGGCTACGCGGGGCTCGAGGCCGCGGTCGAGAACCTCTACACGGTGGGCTCGGTCGTCGTCGACGAACTGCTGGGCAACTGGGACACTTATGCTGCCAAGACGCCCTGAGCGCCAAGCGAACGGAGCGCTGGCGGAGGCGGCCCGCTTCTTGCGTCCTCCACGTCAATTGCGCTGGCAGCCCCCCTCGCCTGCCAGCGCCGGATAGGCCGCCTGCAGCGCGCGCGTGACGCCGTTGGTCCAGCCGAAGCCGTCCTGCGTCGGGTATTCGCCGCCACCGCCCGCGACCTGCTGCTCGACGTTGTATTTCTCGAGCAACTTGCCGCTGGCGCAGTATTCGCGAGCGACCGTGGCGAGGAAGCGTGCCGCGATTTCGCGGGCAAGCTCTGGCCTGCCCACGCGCCGGGCGGCATCGATGGCGATCCATTGCAGGGGTGCCCAGCCATTGGGTGCATCCCACTGCTGGCCGGTATCGACGAGGCTGGTGCGCAGCCCCCCTTGCGCGACGAGGCGGCTCTCGACCGTCTGGAGCACGCGGCCGCTCCGCGCCGGTGCGGCAAGGCCGGTGAACAGCGGGTAGACGCTTGCCGCGGTAAGCCCTGGACGGATCGAGTGCGCATCGAGGTCGTAGTCTCCGTAACGCGCGCCCGCCTCGTCCCAGAGCCAGCGCTCGACCGCTACCCGCCGCGCCGCCGCAAGGTCGGCGAAGCGGTCGACGCAGGCGCGCTCGCCCGCCTCGCGACAGGTCGAGGCGATGGCCTGTTCGAGCCCGAAGAGCAGAGCGTTGAGATCGACCGGAAC
The DNA here is from genome assembly GCF_015865035.1 of Novosphingobium aureum. Taxonomy (GTDB): domain Bacteria; phylum Pseudomonadota; class Alphaproteobacteria; order Sphingomonadales; family Sphingomonadaceae; genus Novosphingobium; species Novosphingobium aureum. The sequence goes on from NZ_JADZGI010000005.1 coordinate 47,791, forward strand.
CACATCCATCGTATCGATCGTCGCCATCGTGCGCCCGTCGGCGAACCAGCGCGAGGAAAAGTCCCAGCCGCTTTCCGCCGCCGCGCGGATGTCGGGGTAGAGCTCGTCCGGTGCCCTGCCGGTCTCGGCCCGCAGCGCGGCATCCTCGCCCCAGCTTTCCTCGCGCGGTCGCGCGACCGGCGACGCATAGCGAGACAGGAGGGCCCCGTCGGGCATGCGCACCTGATGTTCGCCGCTCGTCCAGAAGGCATGCTCGCGCTTCATCGCCGCGAGGCGGCGCTCACGCGGCACCGGGTCCCGCGACTTCGAGAGACCGACCATGAGGTAATAGAACGGCGGCTGCGAGCGCGTGACATAGTAGCTGCGCGTGCCGTTGGGCACATGCCCGAAGCGCTCGATCAGTGCGGTGAAGTCGTCGATCATCGCTTCGACGAGATCGTCGCGGCCATCGACGCGCAGGCCCAGCATCGTGAAGTAGCTGTCCCAGTAGTACATCTCGCGAAACCGCCCTCCCGGTACGACGTAGGGCCGTTCCAGCGCGATGACGGAGCTGCCGGGCGCAGGCTTGGAAGGCTCGCGCGCAAGCTGGCTCCACAGCAGCACGATGTGGCGTGCCAGAGGTATCCGCCGACGCGCTGGCGCGAGCGTACCGGGCTGTGCGGGCACCGTGAAGTTGTCTTCCACGAAGGCACGCAACGCATCGACGCCTTGCGGTGGCTGCGCACAATAGTCGGCCATGATCGCATCCGGGGCGCGGCGTGGCTCGGCATCGGCGAAAGTCTTGCTGTCGGGATAAAGCCGCGCCTCCTGCACCGCCACGAAGAGCGGGCCGAACAGGTCGAGCGGGGTCGGTGCCTGCTCTCCGCTCGCCGGGACATGCGGACAGGCGATAGCCGTGTGCGATGCTTCGGGCGATGCCTGCGCGAGATTTGCCGGGGCGCAAACGAGCGCGCCGAGCGCCGATGCCGCGCCAAAGCCCCTGAATGGGCTGCGCGTGCCGGTGCCTTGCCGCGTCGTGCCCCGTCGTCTCGCCATTGCCTGCCCCCTGCCACCTTATGCCGCAGCGCTATCATCATCGCGCCCATGGCCTTTCAGGACAAGCACGCACACCCGCGCCTGCCCTTTCCCGAAAGGACGAGGCCGGCCCGGGTTCCCCCGGACCGGCCTCTCTTCTTGCAGGCAGGCTATGCGACCCTGCCGGGCTCGCCCCGACCGAGCCTTACCTCAAGCCGTCTGTGCGGCCCTGGCGAAGTAAGTCTCGACCAGCATCTTCGAGGCATGACGCGCGAGCGCCTGCGTCGGGGCATTGGTATTTCCGCTGATGATCTGCGGCATGACCGAGGCGTCGATCACGTGGAGCGCCTCGATGCCCTTCACCTTGAGGCGGGCATCGACGACCGCCATCGGATCGGAAGCCTTGCCCATCTTGCAGGTGCCGACCGGGTGCCACATCGTCGTCGCGACCTGCTTGACGAAGCCGCCGATCTCCTCGTCGCTCTGCACGTTCGCACCGGGGACGAATTCCTCCTCGATGACCTCGGCGAGCGAGCGCTGCTCCATCACCTTGCGCACCGACTTGACCGCAGCGATGCCGACCTCGAGGTCGTAGTCGTCGCCAATGAAGTTGGGATTGATCAGCGGCATCGACGTCGGGTCGGCATCGGCCAGCCGTACCCAGCCGCGGCTGCGCGGCTGGAGAACGACCGTGGCGAAGGTAACGCCCGAGCGCGACCCGCTCGGGTTGAGGCCATCCTCGGAGATGATCGGCTCGTGGTAGCACTGGACCGTGGGCGCATCGCTATCGAGCTTGTCCGGGTCCCAATAGGACACCGTCTCGATGCCGTTGCCCGAGGCCGGGCCGTCGCCAGTGAGCAGATAGCGCGCACCCGATGCGAACATGCCCACGCCTTGCGCGGCGGCCTGGTAGCCCATCTTGCCCTTCACGAAGGCGGCGATGGGAATGATCGGGTGATCGTGCAGGTTCTCGCCCATGCCCTTGATATCGGCGATGCACGGAATGCCGAACTTCTCGAGCTGCTCGCGCTGGCCAAGCCCCGAATGCATCAGGATCTTGGGGCTCTGCACCGCGCCTGCCGACATGATCACGAGACCGGCTGCGATCTCTTCCTCGGTATCGCCGTTGCGCACCCGCACGCCGACGGCGCGCTTGCCCTCGATCAGCACCTTGGTGACCGTGCGCGAGGTCAGCAGCGCGACCCGGCCCGTCTTCACGTGCGGGTGGAGATAGGCCACCGCCGCGCTGGCACGCTTGCCCTTGTCGGTGTTCGACTGGACGGGGGAGACGCCGGTCTGGCGCTCCCCGTTGTAATCGGCGTTATAGTCGAGCCCGAACTCCTGGAAGGCGCGCATGCAGCGCTGGTTGAGCTCGTTGATGCCCTGGGGCAATTCGACCGAGAGCGGCCCGTCGATGCCGTGATACTTGTTGTGGAAGGTGTCGTTGCGTTCCTGTTCGATGTAGGTCTGGCGCATCGTCTCCCACGACCAGTCACCCTCGTCGCCGACCGCTTCCTGCCATGCATCGAAGTCCTGCTTCTGCCCGCGCACATAGCACATCGCATTGACCGAGGTGCCTCCGCCGACAACCTTGCCCATGCGATAGCGCCGGTTCTGGCCGTTCACTTCGACAGTCTCGTAAGGCCAGACCGCAGTGTCCTTGGCTAGAAGCTTAGAATAGCCCGCCGGGATATGGATCATCGGATTGCGATCCATCGGCCCGGCCTCGATTACCGCGATGGTCTGGTCGGTATGGCGCGCGAGATAGTCCGCGACCACGCAACCGGCGGCGCCGCTGCCCACGATGACCACGTCGAAATGCTTGACTGACATAGCAAATCCTTTCTTGTTATTATTTCGTCCGCCCCACCTCAGAACGGGTAGGCCGGCGCCTCTCCCTTGATCGTGACCCACTGCCACTCGGTGAATTCTTCCCAGTTGGCGGGCCCGCCGATGGCACTGCCGTTGCCCGATGCGCCCACCCCGCCGAAGGGATTGACGACCTCGTCGTTCACCGTCTGGTCGTTGATATGCAGCAGGCCGGTCTGGAGCTGCTCGCCCAGCGCCAGCGCGCGCGATACGTTGCGCGAGATGATTGCCGCCGAAAGGCCATACTCGGTCTGGTTGGCGAGCTTCACCGCTTCTGCATCGTCGGCGAAGGTGGTGACCACCGCGACCGGCCCGAAGATTTCCTGCTGGAAGGCGCTCATCTCGGGCGTCACGCCCGACAGAACGGTCGGCGTGTAGAACAGCTTGTCGGCCTTGCCGCCGGTCGCGAGCGTGGCGCCTGCAGCGACGCTGTCCTGCACCACCTTGGCAACATGGTCTGCCTGGCGCTGGTTGATCAGCGGACCGATCGCGATACCCTCCTGGTTGGGATCGCCCATCGGCAGTGCGGCAGCCTTTTCGGCGAAGGCCTTGACGAAGTCTTCGGCAATCGCCTCGTGGACGAGCACGCGCCCAACCGACATGCAGATCTGGCCCTGATGCAGGAACACGCCCCAGGCCGCGTTGCGCAGCGCGAGGTCCATGTCGGCATCGTCGAGAATGATGATCGAGTTCTTGCCGCCCAGCTCGAGGCTGACCTTCTTGAGGTGGCGGCTGGCGTTCTGGCCGACCATGCGCCCGGCCCCGGTCGAGCCGGTGAACTGGATCATGCCGATCTCGGGGTCGCTGCACAGCGCCTCGCCCGCCTCGCTGCCGCCCGGCAGCATCTGCAGCACGCCTGCGGGAAGCCCGGCCAGCTCGAACAGGCGCGCGATGACGAGACCGCCGCAGATCGCGGTGCGCGGGTCGGGCTTCAGGATCACCGCATTGCCGACCGCGAGAGCAGGCGCGACCGCGCGCATGGCGAGATAGAGCGGGAAGTTGAACGGTGCGATGACACCGACGACGCCGATTGGACGGCGACGCGCCAGATTGATGCGACCGGGCGTGGTCGGCAGAACCAGCCCCTGCGCCTGGTGCGGCATGGCGGCGGCGAGCTGGATCGCCTTGAGCGTGACCTGCAGCTCGAAAGCCGCCTTCGGCCTGGCCGACCCGCTCTCGCGCACGAGCCAGGTAATGATCTCCTCGGAATGCTCCTGCCCGATCGCCAAGGCGCGCAGGAATACCGCAGCGCGATCATCGGGGCTTTGCGCGGCCCAGTCGCGCTGCGCCTTGCGTGCCGCCTTGGCACTGCTGGCGACGGTATCGGCATTGGCCAGCGCGATCGCGCCAAGCTCGGCTCCGGTCGCGGGCTCCACGGCCTTGGCGAGGTCCTCGCCAACGCTCCAGCCGTTGCCATAGAACATACCGGAAAGATACTTTTGAGGAAGGAACCCGGCGTCATCATGCGCTGCGGCGTTCGTCATACCCATCTCCATTTTTCTCTACAGGCTCGTTTTTCTGGGCCTGCGAACGAAAAGACAGGTAAGTCCGCCACGCGCTGATGCAAAGACCATCTCGGTAGCCAATCATATCCAGATGGTATATCAAGCCGTGGCGCTGCAAGAGAGAAACAATGACCGACATCCGGCGTTTGCGCTATTTCGTGACCGTGGCTTCCGAACGCAGCTTCACGCGTGCAGCCGCGCGGCTGAACATGGCCCAGCCGCCGCTCAGCCGTCGTATCCAGGAGATCGAGGAAGAACTCGGCGCGCAGCTGATCGAGCGCAGTTCGCGCCCGCTGGCGCTGACCAGCGCCGGCCAGCTGTTCCTCGCCCACGCCCTGCAGGTACTCGAACGCCACGATACGATGGAGCGCGCGATGGAGCGCTTCATATCCGCCGAACGCCCGCGCTTCACTCTGGGCCTGCTGCCATCCGAGTTCTACGTGCGCCTGCCCCAGATCGTGCGCCGCTATCGCACCCGCGACCCGGGCACGGATCTGGTGCTGAGCGAAATGAGCTCTTCGGAACAGGTCGTGGCGCTCAAGGAGGGGCGCATCGACGCAGGCCTCGGGCGCGTGCGCATCGACGACCCGGCAATCGCGCGCGAGGTCCTGCGCGAGGAGCGCCTCGTTGCGGCCATGCCGCCGGGGTCCGGTGCAGCCAACGAACCGGTGGGCCTCGCCCGCCTCGCGCGCATGCCCCTGCTGCTCTACCCGCGCGAACCGCGCCCGAGCCACGCGGACGTAGTCCTCTCGGTATTTCGCGATAGCGGCCTTTCACCCGACGAAGTGATCGAGGTCCGCGAGCTGGAGACCGCACTGATCATGGTCTCCGCAGGGGTCGGTGCGTGCCTCATCCCCGCCTCCTCGCAATGGCTCGCCCATCCCGAGGTGATCTGCCGCCCGATCCGTCCGCGCGCCGCTTCGCCGATCATCCTCTACCACCGGCCGAACGACACATCGCCGCAGTTCGCGACATTGCTGCGTACCTTCGCCTCGCTGTTCACCGAGTGGGGTTATCCGCTCTCCCCCCGCCTCGCTCAGGCCAGCTGAACGTCACCACCAGCGGCCGCGCGCGCCAAGCCAGAGGCGACACCAAGCGGGCGCAAGCCACCAATCCCGCGCAAGGTTGCCGCGCCGATCCTTGAGGCACGCTCACGAAAGTCGTGAACAGAAGGGCAATTGCACCTGCCACGCTTTGCCATCACATGCCCAGCATGGCGACCAATCCAGCAGCGGCTCCCTCGACCCGCGTCTCATCGACCCGGCTGATCCTGACCCTCTCCGGCCTCATGGCCTTCGCTTCGCTTTCGACGGACATCTACCTGCCCGCGATGCCGACCATGGCCGGCGAGCTGGGTCCGGGCATCGAGCTGAGCTTGTCGACGTTCCTGATCGGCTTCAGCCTCGGGCAGCTGGTCTGGGGACCGCTGGGCGACAGGTACGGTCGCCTCATACCGATCCAGGTCGGGCTGGGCCTGTTCGTGGCGGGATCGGCAGGGTGCGCGCTGGCGGGATCGCTCGAGCAGTTGCTGGCCTGGCGCGTGGTGCAGGCACTGGGGGCCTGCGCAGGGCCCGTGCTGGGCCGGGCCATCGCGCACGACCTGCACAGCCGCGACCGGGCCGCGGAAATCCTTTCGATCCTCATGCTGATCATGGGCATCGCGCCCCTGCTGGGACCGCTGCTTGGTGGGCAACTTCTGCATGTCGGATCGTGGCGCCTGTCATTCTGGACCCTCGTGGCGATCGGCATCGTCATGATCCTCGCTGTACGCAGACTGCCTGAATCGCGTCCGGTCGTGCCGGGCGAGCAACCTGCCCTCGCACGCTCCTTCGCGGCATACTGGGTCCTGCTGCGCGACCCGGTGGTGTTGGGCTACGGCATCGCAGGAGGGTTCTACTACTCGGGGATCTACACCTATGTCGGCGGATCGCCCTTCGCCTACATCGAGTACTATCACGTTGCACCGCAAGCGTACGGCTTCCTCTTCGCGCTTGCGATCTTCGGGCAGATGGCGCTCGGCTTCGTCAATTCCCGGGTGGTCGTGCGCAAGGGCTCGCAAACCATGGCGCGCTACGGCGCCGCGCTGATCGGGCTGGCCAGCCTCGCGACGCTGCTCGCGACAATGACCGGCTTTGGCGGGCTACCCTTTCTCGTTCTCTCGCTCTTCGCGTTCATGTCGGCCAATGGGCTGTTCGTGGCCAACATCGTGGCCGGGGCGCTCGATGCCCATCACAAGCGCGCGGGCGCGACTTCGGCGCTGGTGGGAGCCATGCAATTCGGCAGCGGCGTCATCGCTACCGCCGTATTGGGCTGGGCCGCGGACGGCACCCCCCGCCCGATGGGCATCATCATAGCGACTGTCGGACTGGGCGCGATGATCTGCACCTTCCTCGTCACGCGTTCGGGCAGCAAGCCCGCCGGGATCGACGAAGCCTAGGCTCAGGACCCCAGATCAGCGCCAGCGCGTGTCCGAACAGGTGCGCAGGCAGAGTGCCCCTGCGCCTTCGTCCCATGCAAGAAGAGCTCCCGCCGCAGGGGCAGGAGCTCTTTTCTCTTGATGTCGGCGCCAGGCGAGAGGCGCCGCTGCCATCGTCCTGCCCCGCAGGGCCGAAAGGCGATTACTTCGCGTAGACCGGGAAGAAGCTCGCCTCGCCGTAGTCCTTGATGCGATCGGCAGCCTTGAGCGTCGCCATGTCCTCATCGGAGATGGTGAAATCGACGCCGGCATTGTCGCGGATGTGATCCGGGTTGCCCGACTTGGGCAGCGCGATCAGGCCAAGCTGGAGGCAATAGCGAATGCAAAGCTGCGGCACCGAGACGCCATACTTGCCCGCCACCGCGGCAATCTGTTCGTTGTTGAGGATCTCACCATGCGCAACCGGCGAGTAGGCCTCGACCACGATGTCGTTCGCCTGGCAATAGTCGATCAGCTCGAACGGGGTGTTGCTGACATGAGCGAGGATCTGGTTGACCATCGGCTTGACCTTGCCGTTCTCGAGCAGGTTGTCGAGATCGACCTTCTCGAAGTTGGAGACGCCGATCGCGCGCAGCTTGCCTTCCTCGTAGGCTTCCTCCAGCGCGCGCCAGGCGGCCAGATTGCCCTCGAAGAAATGTTCGCCATTTCGGAATTCCGGCCAGGGCTGCGGCGCATGGATGATCATCATGTCGATATAATCGAGACCCATGGCCTCGAGCGATCCGGCAATCGCCGCCTTGGCTTCCTCGTAGGTCTTGATCCCCGCTTCGAGCTTGGTCGTCACGAAGATGTCCTCGCGTGCGACGCCGCTCGTACGCACGCCTTCACCGACGCCGCGCTCGTTGGCGTAGGCCTGCGCCGTGTCGACGTGACGATAGCCAATCTCGATGGCCTCGCGCACGACTTGCGCCACGGCATCGTCCTCGATCATCCAGGTGCCCAGACCCAGCTTGGGAACGGCAAGGCCGTTCGAAAGGGTATACGTATCCTTGAGTGTCATCTTGCGAACCCTCCTTCGGTTGCGGGAACGCCTTTCGTGTTGGCATGAGCGCGCACGACTCCGGCGTTTCCAGTCATGATGACAATCTAGGTTTCACTGATGGGCACGCGAAAGCCCCGTGCAATGCGACAGGACGGTGAGAACTGCTCATCATACCAGTCGGGCTTGCTGGCCTGCTGATGTCATTTTCGCACGTTCCCGGGAACGTTTGAGGGGAGCGGCAAGAGTGCGACAGCGCAATCGTCGTGCCCCTTCCACTCCCCTCATTTATCGCCAGGTGCCGGGAATATTGGATACAACGCGGACAGCGGAGTTCCCATTCGAGCCCCCCTGCACTGCGTGACCGGACTAGATCCCCGGCATGGTATCGATGGCGCGGCGGCCCAGAGCGGGATCGTCGGTGAAGAAGCTGTCGATGCCGGTCGCGACGTAGGCCTGCATCATGCGCACCGAGCCTTCGTCGTGGCGCGCAGCCTCGCCGCCTTCGCCGCGGTAGTCGGTGGGCAGGAAGACGTTTTCCGGGCGGAACGTCCAGGTCGAGACCTTGAGCCCGGCAGCATGTGCGTCGCGGACCAGAGCCGTGGGCGTGCCGAGAGGGCCGGGCTTGCCGTCCATCGTGCCGAAGGGAATGATCGACTGCAGGATGGGCGAGACCCAGTCGGCGTACTCGCGCAGGCGCGCCAGACCCTCGGGGCTATGCATCTGTGCATAGGTCATGCCCTTGCCCGATTTCGCGAGGTCCGCCGGACACACGTCCATCGGCACGGTCAGCTGGAGCAGTTCGATGTTGCTCTGTCCCGCGATGCGCGGGCGCAGCCACTGGAGGTTGGAGACCTCGAAGCTCTGCACGATGACGGGCGCGCTCTGGAGGATGGAGCTGTCCTCCACCGCCGCGAGGAAGCGCTCCTCCAGCGGCAGACCGATGCCGCGAAAGTGGGTCGAGTGCTTGAGCTCGGGAATGAGACCGATAGTGCGCCCGCGCGCGGCGGCTTCCGCGCCCACGAAGTCGGCGATCTCGGCGAGCGTGAGGAGTTGGAACTGGCCGTCGTAGCGGTGGCTTTCCCCGCGCATTTCGACCGGTAGGCGCTCCACTGCGCGCAGCGACTTGATCTCGGCGAGGGTGAAATCTTCGGTGAACCAGCCAGTGACGTCCTTGCCATCGATGGTGCGCGTGGCCTTGCGCTCGGCGAACTCGGGCCGGGCGGCGACGTCGGTGGTGTCGGCGATGTTGTTTTCGTGGCGGGCGATGAGCACGCCGTCCTTCGTCGCGACAAGGTCGGGCTCGACGAAGTCGGCGCCGTCCTCGATGGCCTTCGCGTACGAGGCCAGCGTGTGCTCGGGGCGCAGCGCAGAGGCACCACGATGGCTGATGAGGAGGGGCTTGGCCGGGGCCGTGCGCGGGGCCGGGACGCTCGTCTGCGTCCGGGCCTCCAACGCACCAGGCGCGGCCCCTGCAAGGGCCGCGCCGGCACCGGCGCGCAGGAGGGTCCTGCGCGACAGTGTGGTGTCGTTCATTTTCAGATACCTGCGGTGAAGGTCAGGAACCACTGGCGCGGGGCCAGCGGGAAGGTGGCGTAGACCGCGCTCGGACGGCCGGTGCTGATGGTGGAGGCACCCTTCTCGTCGAACAGGTTGGTGACGTTGAGCGAGACCGAGGCCTTTTCGAGCGGGATGTACCCGACAAGGTCGAAGGCGATCCGGGCGTTGGCCATGTAGTAGGAGTCGACCACGCCGTCGTTGGTGTAGGTGGCGTAGCGCTTGCCGATGTACTGGCCCTCGACCTGCGCGTCGATCGGGCCGAAGTTGGCCGAGATCATGGTCTTGTTCATCCACTTCGGGCTGCCCGGGACCTGCTTGCCATCGGTTGCGAAGACGGTCGTGCCGTCGGTGTAGTCGCTACCATAGCGCGAGCTGTTGAACGAGAGCGCGTTGTAGATCGAGAAGATCGAGCCCAGGCCCAGCGTGATCGAGGCATCGACACCGTCGGTCTTCACGCCGCCCACGTTGAACAGCGTGCTGGTGCCGCCCGTGATCGAACCGCCGCCAAGGCCGCCCACCGTCGTGCTGATCGAGAGCAGGCGGTTGGAGAAGTCGACGTGGTAGTAGTTGATCTGCGCGTCGAGCGAGCTGAGGAACGAGCCCGGGAACAGGTGGTGGCTGCGCAGGCCTGCCTCGTAGGTCCAGGAGGTCTCGGGACGCCCCACCTCCTTGAAGTAGTCGAACGCGGCCTGGCTGCCCTGGCCCCACGGCGCGGTGCCGTAGTTGCGCATGTTCTTCTGGATGTTGAAGTAGATCTCTTCGGTGCCGTTGAAGTCATACCGCGCGCCGATGGCGGGCAGGAACCAGCGCTTGGTGCTGATCGAGCCCGAGGGCAGGCCGCCGTCCATGCCCGAGTAGGATCCGGCGACCGGCTGGATCGGGTACCAGCCTTCGGAGAAGACGAGGCTCGACTTGAAGCCGCCCAGGACCGTCAGGCGATCGGTGGCGTTCCATTCGTCCTGCAGGTGCAGCTGCAGCGTGTTCACACGGTATTCGAGCGAGTACTGCGTGAACAGTTCGTTCTTCTGCCAGTGGTAGGGATCGGTCGGTGCGTCCACGTCAAGGGCATACCACTTGCGCCAGGTCGTGCCCGAGTTGTGCTCGAACCAGGCACCGGCCTGAAGGTTGTGGTTGCCAAGGTTCATGCGCAGCGTCGAGAGCGCGCCGGCACGGTCGATGCGGTACTCGGTGACGCGGGTCACGTAGCCGCTCTCGCCGGTAACCTCGACCTGGCCTGCGCGGTCCAGTTCGGGATAGTAGGCGGCCACGACCGAGATCGACTGGCCGAGCGGGCCCGCGACGACGCCCTGGCCATCGTTGTGGTGGTAGTAGACCTGGTTGGTCCAGGTGGTGTTGGAACCCAGGTTCGCGTCGTACTTGAGGTACCCGATGTAGTCGGTGCGCAGCGCGGCCGAGAAGTAGTTGAGGTAGTTGCTGCCCTCCTCGGGCGGGGTGTCGCCGTTTTCATCGACGTAGTCGAGCGCGGCCTGGAAGTCGGGATACATGAACGGGCGCACGTAGGGCATGTAGGCCTGCGCGTCGTTGGCCGGGTTGACGAAGGTCGTCGTACCGTCCTCGTTGGGCTCCTGCTTGTCCGAGAAGGCGGCGTAGAGGGTCAGCTTGCCCGCGTCGTTCTCGTGAACGAACTTGCCGTTGGCCTGCCAGCCGCCCTGGCGGCCGTCGAAATCCCAGGCCCGGGCGCGGTGGCGCACGACCGAGACGTAGCCCGCGTTAGTGCCGTCGGCGTCGAATTCACCCGTGTCGAGGCGCACGAAGGTGCGCGAGGTGCCGTAGGAGCCGACCGTCTGGCGCACTTCGGCCGAAGCCTTGGCCTTGGGATCGGAGGTCGTCATCTCGATGCCGCCGCCCAGGTTGATGTTGGAGGGCATCGCGAGGTCGCCCGCGCCGGTCGAGACGACCACGTTACCCATCGTTTCCGAGACCATCGCGCGCTGGGGCGTGATGCCGGCGATGTTGCCGTAGCTCAGGTCGCCCAGCGGCATGCCGTCGAGGCTGTAGCCTAGCTGGTTGATGGCAAAGCCGTGGATGAACAGCGACATGTTCTGTTCGTTGTTACCCCACGGGTCGGCGGTCTGGTACATGACGCCGGGCATGGCCTGAACCGCGCGCAGCGGCGAGACTCCGGGAAGGATCTTCTGGATCTCGACCCCATCCAGCTCGGTGGCCGAACGCGTGGTCTTGGCCGCGGTCACGATGATCGCGTTACCGCCAGAGGCATCTCCCGCTTCAGCGCCCGGAGCACCGGAAGGCGCGGCATATGCATTTCCTTCTGCATCCAGATCGTCGGCCAGAGCCGGCGTCGCACCGACAAGCAGCGCTATCGCAAGCGCCCCCAGCGACAGCTTCGGGTGAAGGCAGGTGGTGGTCCTCATCGCAATATTTTTCCGTGAAATTTCAGTGATTGGTGACCTCGCGGCAGCTATGAGGGGAGCATGACGTTTCGAGGTCTGTTTCATGACCGAGATACGATCTGGCACGCGCAAAGAGCAAAACTCCCTGCCGGGAGCCGGTTCGCGAACTCGTCGATTTTACGCGATTATGCCGCGCAATTGCTGCGATTGAGGCGATGGCGAGGGCGCAAGAGGATCCAGCCTCCTTGCAAGGAGCTCAACTTCGAATGCCAACTTTGCAAACGTTTGCACGCCACGAGCCACCGCCCCTTCGCAGGTGGTCAGAACGCTTGGCCGGGCATTCGTGCAGGCACCCCGGACTAGACCACCGTAGCCCGGCGCCATGAGAGTGACCCGCGCCCCGGTGAGCAAAGAGCACGACTTGGCACTGACGATGCCCTGCCCCCTTCACCGGAGGCTCCCTATTCTCAACCAGACGCGCCAAGCCGCCGCGCATACCTGGTCGCAGACAACCCCAAGGGCGATCACGCAGCCATGGGCTTGCCGGACGACGAGCGCATTCCTGCTCTCATCAGCCAACTGTTTTACGCCTCAGGCGAGGGGCCTGACGGGTGGCGACTTGGGGAACACCATCCTGATCTCAGAGAAAGTTCTATAAAGTCAGGGAATTGGCGGAGCGGGAGTCCGCCCTAACTTCACCGAAATTTCGGAGATTCCCGGGCTCTTCAGGCCCTCGCATCGGAGCCAACCCTAATTTCGACCCTAAGGGCAAATCAAAATGCGGATACGCTTATCATCAGGCTTGTAAGTGTGCAGACCGGCGCACCTTTGCAGGCAGCCCCATCCCCTGCTCTCGATCACTAAGCCGCCCGGCACCAGAATACCGTGCAACACCGTCCATCAAGCCATCTTCCGAGTAGACCATCCCCGTTGCTGGCAATTCAGCAAGTGCGATGTCATCGATATACCTGTCCGGCGTCAGCACCCATGGCACAGATTAGGGGCGTGGATTAACGGAGAGCGGGCCTCGCCTGGAGGTTGATGTTAGGCGGCGAGCTTGCGTTGAAGCAAGCGGCGATGTCGTAGCCTTTGCCGCCGTCTTCTTCGTTGGCTTCGTCATCACTCGCTGGCTGCAACGCTTCCTCAAGGCAACCGTACTTCCCGAGTTCGAAATGGATGCAGGCGCAGAAGAGGCCCTGCTCACGTTCCTGGGCTATCTTGGCATGAGGCTGGTCGCAGTGATCGCGATCGCGACAACCGGCCTCAATCTCTCGAGCCTCGCCTTCGTTGTCGGCGCGCTCTCGGTTGGCCTTGGCTTTGAACTGCAATCGGTGGTCGAGAACTTCACCAGCGGCATCCTCCTTCTGATCGAGCGCCCGATCAAGGTCGGAGACTGGATCGAGGTCGGCGAACACTCGGGGATCGTACGGCGTATCGCAGTGCGCTCCACCCACGTCGAAACCTTCGACCGCCACCAGATCATCATCCCGAACTCGCAGTTAATCTCGGGCGTAGTGAAGAACCGCAGCTTTACGAGTGGCCCTTCGCGCATCGTGGTGCCGGTCGGCGTGGCTTACGGCAGCGATCTCGACCGCGTCGGCAAGGTACTGCTGGAAATTGCCCACGAGATCCCCGGTGTTCTGAGCTTTCCAGAGCCTGTCTACGTAATGGATGGCTTTGGCGACAGTTCAATCAACGTCAAGATCCTCGCCTTCATGGGGGACGCTCTGGAAGCCGCCCCGGTCCTTTCGGCCTGCAACCTCGAGATCGCGCGCCGGTTTGCACGTGAAGGCATCGAAATACCCTTCCCTCAGCGCGATCTGCACCTCCGCACCTGGCTCGAGCAGAGCGCACCAACGGATTACTCGTCGCAAATCGCCACAGGTTGATCATTCGCGGTGTTCATATGGCACTTTCACCGCCAGCGAATAAGGCGCGGCTAGCAATGCGGTACTTGGCGACGATGACGAAACCAACGACCGTGCCCCGTCAGATATTACATCTCACCTATCTTCAGTCTCCTTACGGAGCTTGAATTACATCATCCTCAGCCAAACGATGGGCCTTCGACCTAGGGTATAGCTGAAAATCTGAAAATTTTTTACGCGACGAATCTACCACGGTCACCCTCTCTGTCACCCCAAGTCAGTGAAAAACCCTGGTACCCTTGCCGGTTTGGCGCCCTTGTTCGGGCTCTGGTTCAGATCGAGTATTCGCACCTATTACCCAAGCAAGTGAGAGCTATGCAGGGGGTGGGCCAGCGGTTGGCCCGCCCCCCCCGCGCGGTAGGTGCGAGGGTTGGACAGGTGCGCTCTTTCTCATCGTCGTGACTTCGCTTTGCGAACCTGTGCTCCCGGCACTCGACCGGGCTGGAGGGAGACGTGTGTCTGCCGTGCATGTGCCCCCTTCGGACAAGGTTTGCGGGTTGTGAAACTTTCACAAGGCGACGTCGCGGCGATGCAGAACCAAACGACAGAATTTATGCCCTGAAATACAGGTAAGTATATTTATCACAATATATCGCACAATGAGTATATTAAAGATGGATTTCCAATATATGCGGTGATTAGACTTTGTTCACTTTCTTAATTCCCCCAATAGAACCAAAAAACCCGCACACCTGACATTAGCATTACGTCAAATTCCGATCCACCTTTGCCGCTCAGACGCCAATTTTGGCTTCTCTAGAGCGGATGTTCTGCTGAGTGTCGAGACAGACCAGAATAGTGTTCCTATCGGATGTCTCGGTCCAGCAATCAGCTTGTCGCGTTGGGGCGCTCTGACTTCATTTCAAGTGCCGGCCTTTGGCTTGTCGGTCACCAGGAAATCGAGAAAGGCGCGCACCGCCGGGTTCGCGCGACGACTTGCAGGCCAGACAGCGGTGATGTCCTGTCGCGTGACTGCAAATTCGGCTAGCACGGGAATTAATGCGCCACGCTCAACCAGTGGCTTTGCCATCAGGCTGGTCGCAATACCGATTCCTCCGCCCGCGATGACGGCCGCGATCACGCCCTCGCTGGTGTCGACGACGATCCCTGAAGTGGGTGTTAGGTCGATTTCCTTCTCGCCGATCCGAAACGGCCATCGGAAAAGTTGCCCTGAACTCTGGTAGCGCAGGTTCACCGTCTCGTGGCGCTCAAGTTCCTCAGGGTGCGTAGGAGGCGCGTTGCGCGCCAGGTAGTCCGGGGATGCGTAGCAGCCCAACTGGTGCGGGGCGAGGCGGCGCGACAGGAAGCGGCTGTCTGCCAGGTCGCCGATGCGGACGGCCAGATCGATACCTTCTTCCACGAGGTCAACCAGTTGATCGCTCAGGCGCAGATCGATCTTCACCTGCGGATGGCGTTCGCGAAAGCGCGGCAGGCGAGGTGCAATCAGATGGAGCCCGATCGGAAGCGAGGCTGCAATCCGCAAGGTACCCGAAGGCTCACCCTGCGCGGCCCTGGCAACCTGCTCGATTTCTTCGGCGTCATTCAAGAGGCGCAGCGCGCGTGCGTGCAATTCCCGCCCTTCATCGGTCAGCACGAGCGAGCGGGTCGTCCGGGTGAAAAGGGGCACGCCCAGACTTCCTTCAAGCCGCTGAATGCTCTTGCTGACGGCGGATGGCGAAACCGAGAGCGAGCGCGCTGCCGCGGTGTAGCTGCCCAGCGAACCCGCGCGGGCAAAGGCGATCAGACCGGTCAGGCGTTCGAGGGCGAATTGTTCCTTCATGGCACTAGTGAAGCGAAGTCAGGCACCATTATCAACCTATATTCGAGGAACTATAGGACCGGCAACACGATGCAATTCCAGAGGTAGTGATGAACACGAGAATGAAAGCGGTCCGCCTGCATGCCTTCGGTGGTCCCGAGGTGCTGCAGTACGAGGATGCGGCAATACCCGCAGTCGCGCCGGGCGAAGTCCTGGTGCAGGTCCATGCCGCCAGTCTCAATCCGCCGGATCTCTATCTGCGCGATGGCTATCGTGCGCTGCCGGAGGAATGGCGTCCGGACGCGACCTTTCCGCTCATCCTCGGGACGGACGTTTCCGGTGTCGTGGCTGCGGTGCGCGAAGGCGTCACGGCCTTTGCCGTCGGAGACGAAGTCTTCGGGATGATCCGCTTTCCTGAAGACATCATGACAGGGAGCGGGGCTTACGCGGAATATGTGGCAGCGCCCTTGGGCGACCTCGCCGCGAAGCCTGAAGCCCTCTCCCACGAAGAGGCGGCAGGGGCACCGATGTCGCTGCTGACGGCCTGGCAATTCCTGGTCGAAACGGGCCATGATGCGCCCAATCCTTTCCAGTCGTTTCCCCATCTGCCCGTCGAACTGGACGGCCGTACCGTCCTTGTGAACGGTGCAGGCGGAGGCGTCGGACACCTCGCCCTGCAACTGGCGAAGAGCAAAGGCGCAAGGGTCATCGCCGTGGCATCGGGCAAGCATGAAGGCCTGCTCAAGACACTGGGTGCCGATCAGTTCATCGATTACACCAAGACCGCGGCGCACGAGGTGGTACGCGGTGTCGATCTCGTCATCGATGCCGTGGGCGGCGCCGACATGGAGCGTTTCCTTGCGACCTTGAAGCCCGGCGGATCGCTGTTCCTCGTCAATCCGACGGGTTTTGAGGGCCACGCCCAAGCCCGCGAACTGGGTATCACGGTTTCAAGCACCCAAGTCCGTTCGAACGGGGCGCAACTGGCCAGGGCGGCAGAGCTTCTGGCGCAAGGCGATATCAAGGTTGTCCTCGACAGCCGCTTTCGCCTTGTGGACACGTCCCGAGCCCATGAGCGGGCCTTGAAGGGGGGTATCCAGGGCAAGATCGTGCTCACCACGACATAGGAGTATCGCTGCCCCAAGTGGACACTACTGGAAAGTTCGCTCCATTCCGGTCACTCAGATTTCGAGTTTTGCCCACAGGAGCAGACCGATAGCGCACTTCCTGGTGCCTTCCGGTCGAACGAGTGGCGCTGACGGTCGCCTCTGCCCTGTCAGCGCCATTGAAGCTGGCGATAGCGTTCGGACAGTCGTCTCTCGTTACTGCCGTTGAGGCCGACGCTTTGCTGCCTGTTCAGTACCGGGCGCTACGCTGCTCTGCTCAATGGTTCGATGCTAGGAAAGGATAGTCGGTATATCCTTCGGCGCCGCCCCCGTAGAAGGTATCCTGGTCCGGTTCGTTGAGATCAGCCTCGATGCGCAACCTCTCGGGGAGATCGGGATTGGCGATGAAAGGACGGCCGAACGCGATGGCATCCGCGCCGCCGTTTGCGATCGCATCCGCCGCGCGTGAACCGTCATAGCCACCGTTTCCGACATAGGTACCCGGATAAAGGCCACGCAGGCGCTTGAGGAGAGCCGCGTCTTCTTCACTGCTGTCCTGCCCGAAGAATTGCTCGATGACGTGGAGGTAAGCGAGATCGTAGCCCGCGAGCAGCTTGTAGGCCGCGGTGAAAGTCGCCTCGGGATCGGCATCGGACATGTCGTTTGCCTGACCGAGCGGGGAGAGCCTCACGCCCGTGCGATCGCGCGGGAAATGCGCGCCGACACGTGCGAGAACCTCGCGAAGCAGGCGCAGGCGGTTGTCGACGGATCCGCCGTATTCGTCCTCGCGGCGGTTGACCCCGTCCTGCAGGAACTGGTCGAGCAGGTAGCCGTTCGCCGAGTGGACCTCGACGCCGTCGAAACCGGCCTCGCGCGCGCACCTCGCGGCCTGTTCGTAGTCGTCGAGCGTTTGCGCGATCCCGTCCTTGTCGAGCGCGACGGGCTCGCTGGTGTCCTCGAAGCCGTTCTCGGTAAAAGTCTGGGCCTTCGCGCGAACCGCGCTGGAGGAAACGGGCTGTACACCACCGGGCAGCAGCGACACGTGGCTGATGCGGCCCACGTGCCACAGCTGGCAGAAGATGCGCCCACCTGCCGCGTGGACCGCCTCGATGATCGGTTTCCAGCCTTCGACTTGCGCCGGCGTATAGATGCCCGGGGTATCCTTGTATCCCTTGCCCATGGCCGAAATCTGGGTGGCTTCGGACACGATCAGGCCAGCCGAGGCACGCTGGCGGTAGTAAGTCGCGGCAAGGGCATCGGGAGTCCCGTCGGCATGTGCGCGGTTGCGGGTGAGCGGCGCCATCAGCACGCGGTTGGGCAATTCGAGCGCACCCAGACGGAGCGGTTGGAAAAGAGCGGAACGGGTCATTTTCGGAAATGTCCTTTTTCAATCAAGCGCCGGGCGGGGTGCCGGCATCCTGGTCTTGGGGAAGGTCGATGGGGGTCGCCTGGCAGATCGTGCGCAGCGCGTTCTTCAGGCCTTCCTCGATGGTGGGGTGGTAGAAGGGCATCGAGAGCAGTTCGCTCGCCGTGCGGCCCTGCTGAATTGCCCAGGCCAGCATGTGTGCGAGGTGCTCGCCCGCGGGTGCGACCATGTCGGCGCCGATCAGGCGGCCATCGGGCGCAGCGGCGTGGAGGGTGAGCAGTCCGGCGTTGCGGCCCTCGACGCGTGCGCGGCCCTGATCGTCGAAGTCGGTGGTGCCGGTGACGGCCCCCTCGCCTTGGGCCGCACCGATCGTCGCCACGGTGGGCTCTGTGAAGATCATGCTGAAAGGGACATGGCGCTCTGCAGCGACCGGTGCAGGGAAGGCCGCCGCATTGCGCCCCGCGATGGCACCGTCGTGCGAAGCCTCGTGCAGGAGAGGCAAGTCGGCAGCGAAATCGCCTGCCAGGAACACCGCGCTGTCGCCGCAGCGCATGGTGCGCCGGTCATGCAAAGGAATGCCCTTTTCGTCATAGGCTATCCCCGCCGCATCAAGATCGAGGTCGCCCAGCTGCGGGGATCGGCCAAGCGCTGCGAGCACGAGATCGAAATGCGCTTCGCCGACGTCGCCTTGACCACCGGACCATTCGATCCGCGCGCCATCGTCCTCTGCGTGGGGCGTCACCTCGACCCCGAGCCTAAGGTCGAGGTCCTTCGCGATAATCGCATGCAATCGCTCGTGGACCCGCGCGCAGCGCAGGCCGCCCATGTGTTCGGCGCGGTCGAACAACGTGGTCTCGACGCCCAGGTGCGCGAAGGCCTGCGCCAGTTCGAGCCCTATCGCACCCGATCCAACAACCGCAAGGCGGCGCGGCAGGTCATCCATCTCGAAGATGGTGTCGCTGGTCCGCACGCTCTCGCCCAATGCCGCGAAGGCGGGGGGTAGGACAGGGCTCGAGCCGGTTGCAATGACGACCCGGTCGGCCTCGACCTCGCGCCCGTCGTCGAGCGCCAGGCGGCCCGGCGCGGTAAACCGCGCGCAGGCCTTGATGGCGATGCCGGGGGGCAGGTCCTCGAAGGACTGGCGCGTCAGCCTGGCGAAGCGGTCGCGCTCATCGCGTACCCGCTGCAGGACGGCGGGCCCGTCTATGGCGATACCGCCGACCTCGATACCAAAAGGGCCTGCCGTTCTTACCGCATGGGCGCGTCGCGCCGCGGCGATGAGCAGCTTGGAAGGCATGCAGCCGACAGTGGCACAGGTCGTGCCACTGAAGGCCGGATCGATCAGGAGGGTCGATGCGCCGTTGGCGCGCGCGGCCCGTTCGGCTGCGAGGCCGGCCGTGCCGGCCCCGATCACCGCAACCTCGCAGCGCAGCGTCTCACCCATCTCAGCGGGCGATCTTGATCGACTTGATGTTGACGAACTCCTTGAGCCCTTCGGGCCCGTGCTCACGCCCATAGCCCGAGCTCTTCACCCCGCCGAAAGGCAGGTTGGGCGTGGCAATGTCGAAGGTGTTGATGAACACCATGCCGGTGTCGAAGTGGGCCTTTGCCAGTTCGCGAGCGCGCTCGACATCGCGGCTGAAGATACCCCCGCCAAGGCCGTAGCGGCTGGAATTGGCGATGCGCATGGCCTCGCCATCATCCTTCGCCTTGATGATCGAGGCGGCAGGGCCGAACAGCTCGTCCTCGTAGGCGGGCTGGCCCGGGGCGACATCGGCGAGCACGGTGGCGGGATAGAACCAGCCCTTGCGCTCGGGCACTTCGCCGCCGACGACAAGGCGCGCGCCCTTTTCGACACTCTTTGTGACCTGCTCGTGCAGCTGGTCACGCTGGCTGCGGCTGACGAGGGGGCCAAGCTGCGTGTTCTCGTCGGTCGGATCGCCCAGCACGATGGCGCCGAACTTCTTGGCATAGCGCTCCACGAAGGCGTCGTAGTTCGCCTCGGTGACGATGAAGCGCTTGGCGTTCACGCAGGTCTGGCCGTTGTTGTAGAGTCGGCCCTGCACGCAGGTGTCGACCGCCAGATCAAGGTCGGCATCGTCGAGCACCAGATAGGCATCGTTCGAGCCCAGTTCGAGCACGGTCTTCTTGACCTGCTCGCCCGCCTTGGCCGCGATGTGGCGCCCGGCCTTGTCGCTGCCGGTCATCGTCACGCCGCGCACCAGGTCATTCTCGATGATTGCGTCGGACTGTTCGTGCGTGATGCACAGGACCCCGAAGAGTCCTTCGGGCAGGCCCGCCTGCTCGTAGATATCGCGCAGCAGAAGACCGCTGCCGGTGCAGTTTTCGGCGTGCTTGAGGAGAACGCCGTTGCCCGCCATCAGGCTGGCGATCGAATAGCGCACCGCCTGGTAGGCCGGGAAGTTCCAGGGCTGGATCCCATAGACTACGCCGATGGGGGAATGGGTGACGATGGCCGTTGCGCCGTCGACCTCGCGCTCTTCATCGGCCAGCGCCTTGGGGCCTTCGTCCGCGCTGTAGTCGCAGATCGCCGCGCACAGGTCGACCTCGTCGCGGCTGTCGCCGATCAGCTTGCCGGTCTCGCGCGTCATCAGCGTGGCCAGCTCATCCTTGCGTTCGCGCAGGGCCTTGCCGATGGCGCGGATCACCTCGGCGCGGGCTTCAAGGCTCTGCAGGCGCCAGTCGAGGAAGGCCGCGTGGCTCGCCTCGACGACCTTGGTCGCCTGCTCGTCGCTCATGTAGGCGTAGGTATCCAGCACCTCTTCGGTGAGGGGATTGACGGTCTTGATGCGTTGTTCGCTCATGGCGTTTCTCTCATGTCTTGAGGGATGGGCGCCCGCAGGATCATCCGTGCTGGGCGCGATGCTTGGCGAGGGTCTTTTCGGCAGCCTCGAGGGCGTGGAGCACTTCTTGCCTCCAGCCTGTCTCCGTCAGTTCGCGCACCGCCGAATGGGCCGCGCACACGTAGGGTGCGCCCGACCATTCCCCGGCGATCTGCCGCGCCCAGCGCGCGAAGGCATCCGCCGCGCCCTCCCGGTGCTGCAGGGCCTTGCCCAGCATCGGGTGAAAGCGCAGCCGACCCTGTGGCAGGACCTTGCCCAGCACGCCCGGCGCCTCAAGGACGCTGAGCGTGTCGTCGACATGGACGATGCCGCTGCGCACGTGGCGCACCAGCACCGAGCCGGCGTGGACCGACGGGTCCTGCGTCACCAGGTCGACCCCTTCGGGCACCGAGAAGGCCAGGTCGTCCGCGAACTCGGCCTGCGTGGCGGCGTCCTCAATCACCCCGTCCTGCCAGTGCAGGTGCGGGGCCTGTTCGCGGTGCCGCCGCGTCCCCACCAGCCGCGCCTCGGGAAACAGCTTGTGGACCGCCTCGCAATGCAGGGTGTGGAAGGGATGGACGTTGAGAATTGCGTCGATCGCTGCACCATTGTCGGTGAGCCCCAGCAACTCGGCACGGTCCTCAGGCGCTAGGTCATAGGAGTCGAGGACAAGGAAACGGCCATTGGCCCTGCGCACCAGCGACATCTGCGTACCGACATCGAGAACGCCCGCGATCTTGAAAGACCCGCGAAAGTTCCAGAAGCCGTCGGACAGCTGACGCATGGATTGCCTCCTTGCCGGCAGGATCGGCCCGATGCCGACCCTCGCTCTTGGTGGGGAAACGGGACAGCCATCCATCGAGTTCCATTGCGTGAAATTAAATGGTACACGATATAAATCGCCAAAGCTATGACAGTGGGAGCCCATGCGCTATCGTCGCGGGCGATGCGAACGTCCGTGCAAGACCCTGCCCCGAACGATGATCCGCTGTGCCTCGATCGCCAGCTGTGTTTTCAATTCTACGCGGCCAGCAACCTGATCGGGCGGCTTTACGCCCCGGTGCTTGCGAAATTGAACCTCACTTACTCGCAATACCTCGTCATGCTCGTCCTGTGGGAAACGGATGGGCAGAGCGTGGGCGCCATTGGCAAGCGCCTGCATCTGGATACGGGAACGCTGACCCCGCTGCTCAAGCGCATGGAAACGCTGGGCCATCTGGTACGCCAGCGAGACAAGGAAGATGAGCGCCGCGTGCGCGTGTCCCTGACACCACGCGGGAAAGCGCTGCGCGAGCAGGCTCTGGAAATACCGGAAATCATGACACGCGGGCAGAATCCGGAAGAGCTTGAAGCCCTGCGCCGCACCCTCGCCGACGTAGTGAATATGCTGAGCGCTGCGCTCGCATCGCGTCAATAACGACCCTTTACAGACTCTCAGCCGCCAATTTTCGATACCCAAGTACGGTCGGTCCGCTGTTCGCAAGCTATCACCCAGAAAGTGGCCCCAAAGTTTATTGGGCCATGGGTTCCTGAAGGGAAGTGCGCAGGTTCAAGAGAACCTTGCGCATTCGGGCCGTCAGGGGCCATTCACTGCGATGGAGAAGCCACAGGGTATCGACCACAGGTGGACCTTTTCCCGCCACCCAAATCTGCTCGGGATTGCGAAACGCCTGCCGGGCGTAACGCGGCATGACCGTGAAACCAAGCCCACGGGCAACCGGTTCCAGAATGAGGGCAATTTGGTTCGTGAAGCCTCGGATAGGCAGACGAGAGAGACCGGGATTACCAGGAAAACGTAGCGACAAAAGCCGCTTGGCCATGGCCATTCCATCGGGGTGGTCGATGAAGCCCAGGCGCTCGAGATCGCCCCAGGCGTTCACCTCGCTGGCCGCGGGCACGATCAGTTCCAGGGGTTCGTGCAGGAAAGGCGTAAGGCTCAGCCGCGCATCGTCGGGGCGCGTCGTCGACAATCCAACCTCGAACCGGGCATCCAGCACCGACTGGACGATCTCGGCATCGGGAGCGAAGCGATGGCGGATGCTCAACGCCGGTTCCCGTTCCTGGATGTCGAGAAGCAGGGGATGGAGCATCAGGCCGACACTGCCGGGCGTAATCAGGCTGATCTCCCCTTCCATGCGCTCGCCGTCTGACAGTCGCGATCGCAGGCGCAAGTCCGCTTGCTCGACCTCACGCGCATAGGCGAGCATCGCATGTCCGGCCGGCGTCAGTTCGAGAGCGCGAGGGCGACGTATCACGAGCTGGCCCGCCTGCGCTTCGAGGCGCGCCATGTGCTGGCTGACGGCGGCTTGCGTCAGGTTCAGGGCATCGGCGGCCCGGGTGAAGCTTCCGGTCTCCACGACGCGGACGAAGCTGGTGATCCATTGCGGGTTCATCATAATAAATTCTTATCACAATGATAAGCTTATGACACTTCTCATTATGATAAGCGCCCCCCACAATCCTGGCAACAGATCAGGAGAACACCAATGCCCCCCTACCCCCGCAGCTTCTCGCATATCGGCCTGTCGGTCACCGACCTCGACGAAGCCGTGAAGTTCTACACTGAAGTCATGGGCTGGTACCTTATCATGCCGCCCACCACGATCGAGGAAGACGAGAGCGCCATCGGTGTCATGTGCACCGACGTGTTCGGCGCTGGCTGGGGCTCCTTCCGCATTGCCCACCTTTCGACCGGCGACCGCGTGGGCGTCGAGATCTTCCAGTTTCGCAATGCAGAGCGGCCGGAAAACAATTTCGAGTACTGGAAGACGAGCGTGTTCCACTTCTGCATCCAGGACCCAGACGTCGAGGGCATGGTCGCCAAGATCGTGGCCGCCGGCGGCAAGCAGCGCATGCCCGTGCGCGAATATTTCCCCGGCGAGAAGCCCTACCGCATGGTCTATTGCGAGGATCCCTTCGGCAACATCCTCGAGGTCTACAGCCACAGCTACGAGCTGACCTATTCGGCCGGAGCCTATGCCTGAGGCTCTGCCCGAAACCTACTGCGCCTGGACCTGGGTGGCTGGCGAGGCCCCGCTCGCCCTGGTCCAGACGACACGGCCCATGCCACGGCCCGGCCCGGGCGAGGTCATCGTGCGCAACGCGGCGATCGGCCTCAATCCGGTGGACTGGAAGGTCCTCGGCGGCCTCGGATGGCAACCTGGCCATGTGCCCGGTGTCGACGGCGCCGGGACGGTGGTGAAGATCGGACCGGATGTCGATCCGGCCTGGCTGGGAAGCCGCGTGGCATACCACCAGAGCCTGCAGTCGCACGGTAGCTTCGCGCAGTACACCCCCGTCGGGGCATACGCGCTCATGCGTGTCCCCGACGCGCTCGACCTGGCCCTTGCCGCCGGCATGCCCTGCCCGGCGCTGACCGCCTGGCGCGCGCTCGCGAAGCTGCCCCCCGGCGGCAACCAGCGAATGCTGGTCAGCGGAGCGGGCGGCGCGGTGGGCAATTATCTCGTCCAACTTGCCGGGCAACTGGATTGGCGCGTCAGCGTCATGTGCAACATCCGCCACCGCGAGCGACTGGCCGGGCTGGGTGCCGTGGACTGGATCCCCGGGCCGCTCACGCAGGAAGCTGAAATCGGATCGCCGCGCTTCACGGCGGTTATCGATGCAGTCGGCCCCGAACATGCCGCGCGGCTTCATCCTGGCCTGAAGGCCAACGGCCATCTCGTGTGCATCCAGGGCCGGGTACCGGACTGGCCCAGTCCGGCGTTTGGCCGTGCGCTTTCGCTACACGAAGTCGCGCTCGGCGCCCTTCACCAGCATGGCGATACCGCCAACTGGTCGATCCAGACCTCGGCGGGCGAAGATCTGTTCGCGCAGGTCGCAGCGAAGACCCTAGCGCCTGAACCCCTTGTCCCCGGGCCCTTCGAGGACCTGCCGCGCATGCTCGAAGCGCTGCGCAACCGCGATTTCAGCGGCAAGCCCGTGATCGGGCTCGCCTGAACCAAGTTCCACGAAAGAGGATACGATGCCCGCACTTTTCACCCCCTTCACACTCAAGGACGTGACCCTTCGCAACCGCATCGGCGTGCCGCCGATGTGCCAGTACAGCGCGCGCGACGGCTACGTCAGCGAGTGGCACCTTCCCCACTACGCCGATATAGCGCGCGGCGGTGCGGGCCTCGTCATCGTGGAGGCAACTGCCGTCTCGCCCGAAGGCCGCATCACGCCGGGATGCACGGGCCTGTGGGAAGATGGCCAGGTCGAGGGCATGGCCAGTATCGCCCATGCCATTGCCGCGGGCGGAGCCGTGCCCGGCATCCAGATCGGCCATGCCGGACGCAAGGCCAGTGCCAACAAGCCCTGGGAAGGCGACGACCACATTCCCAACGACCAGCCCGGTGGCTGGCAGACGATCTCGCCTTCGGCCCTGGCCTTCGGCGGCGGTCTGCCCAAGGTGCCGACCGAAATGACGCTGGACGATATCGCGCGCGTAAAGCGGGATTTCGTCGCGGCCGCGATCCGCGCGCGCGACGCTGGTTTTAAGTGGCTCGAACTGCACTTTGCGCATGGCTACCTGGCGCAAAGCTTCTTCTCGGTCCACGCCAACACGCGCACCGACGCCTATGGCGGTGACGTCACGGCGCGCAGCCGCTTCCTGATCGAGACCTTGCAGGCCGTGCGCGAAGTCTGGCCCGAGAATCTGCCGCTCACGGCCCGTTTCGGCGTCATCGAGTTCGATGGACGCGACGAAGAGACGCTTGCGGAGGCGATTGGCCTCGTGAAGACCTTCAAGAACGAAGGGCTCGACTTCCTGAGCGTCAGCATGGGCTTCTCGACGATTGAAGCCAACGTGCCCTGGGCCCCGGCCTTCATGGCACCGATCGCCAAGCGCGTGCGCGATGAGACCGGGCTTGCCGTCGGCACGGCCTGGGGCATGGACATTCCGCAGGACGCCGAGAGGGCCATTGACGAACAGCAGATGGACGTCGTCTTCGCCGCGCGCGCGCACCTCGCCAATCCGCATTATCCGTTCCGCGTGGCCCGCGAGCTAGGACTGCCCGCTGCGGGCAGCGTGTTGCCCGACCAATACGCCTATTGGCTGCGCCGTTATCCGGGCCCCCAGAATGGTCCGGTGATTGACTGAGGCCAGGCAGGTCAGCCTCCCAGCCTCAGTCGAACTCTCAAGCCGCTGCGGCTCTCGCAGCGGCGACGAGACCTTCAAGCCAATCCTGATGGCCGTTGATCATCGGATTGGGGCGCGCAAGGGCAAGCTCCTTTGCCGGTGCGCCGTTCTGCGTTTCCTGCGTGAGAATACGCAGGCGTTGCCCGGAAAGCTCCTCAATCAACCACGCGTGGTGCACGTCGAGCCGCTGCTCGTCCTCACCCGACCACCCGTGCCAGGCGATGCGCGCTGGCTGGCCTTTGACAGGCGGCACGCATTCCACCACTTCGGCATCGACCGGGAATCCGAAGGTCTTGAAAAAGAAGCGGTCGCCGAGTTCGAGCGCGGGCCCCTTGTCCCCATGGATCGCGATGTCCGAGCTGTTGGCGTAATAGCCCGGCCAGCGCGCCGCCTCGACCAAGAAAGGCCAGGCGTCGGAAACCGCAAGATCCCGGACGATGACCTCGTTCGAACAGAAATTGTCGCTGAAACCCGGGACATAGCCCGCGGGCCACTGGATTTCGCCCATATCGTACTCCTGCATGAGTGGGAAAACCTGAGCACAGGATATAGGCGGGCGCTTGATATAGCTGAAATCACATCTCAATATTCCTGACATCATGAAGAGTGATATCAAGAATACCGACCTCAATCTCCTGAAGGCCTTCAATGCCCTTCTGGACACCCGATCAGTTACGCGGGCGAGCGAGCGGCTTGGCCTGACCCAACCGGCCGTAAGCGGCATGCTCAACCGGCTTCGCGAGACCTTCGATGATCCGCTGTTCGTCCGCGCCCAGCGCGGGGTTCTGCCCACACCTCGAGCCGAAGCTCTCGCGGAACCGCTTCAGCGCGCGCTCGGAGAAATCGAGGCCTTGCTGCAACCTGATGGCTTTGATCCCGCGACGGCGGAGCGGACCATCGGCATCGCCGCGACCGATTACGCACAGCAGGTCGTACTTCTCCCATTCCTAAGCGGCTTGCGCACGAGCGCGCCGGGCATCCGGATTGCAATCCGACCCGTGGCGATGGAGACGCTGGCGCTCGATATGGAGCAGGGCAAGACCGACTTCGCGCTCGTCACCCCGCAGATGGCGCCCGAGAATTTACGTGCGCGCCACCTGTTCGAGGAACACTACACCTGCGTCCTACGCTGTAATCATCCGGCAGCGGGGCAGGCTATGGACCTCGATACGTTCTGTGGCTTGGACCACGCCCTGATGTCGCACGACGGCACTCGGTTCCAGGGTGCGACCGATCATGCATTGGCGGCCCTAAACCGCACGAGGCGGGTCATCATGACGGCCCCGAACTTTGCCTTGGTCCTCGATCTGGTACGTACATCCAACGCCTGTGCACTACTTCCCACGCGCTTGGTAAAAGGTCAGAAAGGTCTGCATCTTCAGGAGCCCCCTTTGGCGGTACCCGGCTTCACGAAGATTCTGGTCTGGCACGAACGGACCCACCACGATCCCGCAATGGCCTGGCTGCGCCAGCAGCTAGCGAAGAGCGTAAAAAGCGCAGACGACAACTAGATCTCGACGCTGCAGACGACCCATTCAAGTCGCTCAGTCACCGGTTCACATTCGCGAGGTGCGGACTGTCCGCAATCCGGCAGCGGGAATCCCATGAACCGTATTTTCGATACATGTCTGGAGGAATTAGACGGGGTCACGTCAACGGCACGCTACCATTGTTGCGAGGAGGCTAATTGTGTCGTGGCCACCTTCTCATCGACCATAGTCGGAGCTCGCACCAGGATCGTCGCTACCCGCGTCACCCACGATCGCCTTGCGCGCAATCAGCTGCCCGGGGCGGACCCGGAGACGGCGCGCTACGCAACGCTGCGACCGGGCGTGACCGCCATCCACATGCATTACCGCGGGCCACACGTGGAAAACGACGGCGAACTGCCGATGGGTGGCATGTGCACGTACTACCTGATCGAGAGCGAGGAGTACCACGAGGAATGAAATACCACCTGGGTCTGCTGGACGACGACCCCTCCCAAAACGCCGCGCTGCGGTGGGTGAGGGGCGTCAGCTGGAAGCACCTTCCGCCCGAAGTCGAGCGCGAGCTGGGGATCTGGTTTGCCATGCCAGGCATCTCCATCGGCTGGCACGCGAAGAACCTCGGGGTCGGTCGCATCCGGGTCCAGAAGAACTGGGGCGAGTACGAAAAGTACAAGGATGAGGTTGCGGAGAACTGGTTAAGTGCGTCGAGAGAGGATTGTGTGAAACTTTCACAGATTCGACCGCATAAAGGCGTTCTCCCGATCATCAGCCAGCTGCGGGCACTTCAGGATCTGAAATCGATGTCCGTCGCGCAGGTCGCTCGCGACTACCGGGTCGACCGTGGGAGCCTGTGGAACTGGAAGCGGAGGGGGATCAACACCCGCATCGGGATACCCCTTCCGCCCGGCTTCGAACTGCTCGGGACCATGCACGCCTGAGGTGGCCAAAAGTCACTCGCTGCTAAACGAGAAAAAACCGTCATATCCAGGATATACCTTCATAATCCTATATTATTTTTATTGATTCTTTTCGCCTCCAAGAAAAAATAATAAGTATATACCCTAGACTAGTAAGGTTTTTTCTTTTTTACGGCGACTGACTTTTCCCGATTTTGCCTCCCGAGCCGCCACGAGAGCAGCTGGCAACTATCTGAACCCGAGCCAGACCCCGGACCATACTCTATTTTGCCCGGAAACGGCCCTCACAGCGCGAAGAACTACTTCTAGGCTACTCGGGTAGCTCTGACCCCCTCTTCGCGCTCTACGACCCCTTCAGAGTCAAATTCGCCCACATGCAGAATTTGGAAGCCAACCCTCATCAACGAAACTTCCGACCGATCGAGAAGGAGGACGCCCCGAGAACAGCATCGAGAAACTCTCGACACCTCCACGCCAACGCAGCCAACCCTTCGCAAGTACGTTGCCCTCCGAAGCCAAGCACTCAAGTGACCGAGTCCTCCACCTCGCCAGCTTAGATCTAGAAGCCGTTCAGTATCCGCAAGATATGATTCAGAGTGAATCATCGAGTTCGGCTGCCAAACCCCGGGCCTCTTGTGCAACCTCGCCCACCCGGCTCCTTGTCGGACGATGGAGTACTGACCGAGCTCTAACCAAACTCAAACTTCAGCCTTGCGCGCCGAGTCGGCGATTCCTAGATTCCATCAACGGCCCGACCGGAGGCGGCAACCTCCGGCCAGGCCTGACCACTAACCGTCTATTCAGGAGACGAATCAATGGCTGTCTCGCCGA
>NZ_JADZGI010000006.1 GCF_015865035.1 Novosphingobium aureum
TGGGCAGGGGGCACCGTTGCCGGACGAGGTTGCAGATCACGCATTATTGAAGCGTTTTGCCTATCTGCAACCGGCCGATCGCGAGCCAAGTGATCCGGCCCTTGCGCGCTGGAGGCGGGAGGTAAAGTGCGCTTCTGCAGAGGAACTGACCAAGGTTCTGAAGGCCCAGTATATGCCGTCGCCGACGGAGCCAATTGACGTTCGGGTGCTACGTTTTCGCTTGGCTGCGATTACGCGCGATGAACTCAAGGCGCGCGGCGCTGTGTTGCCGCCCGCGCACCCACCGGCCATCGTTCGCGATCATTCCATCATGTCAAAGCAGGTGCGCATCGCTGAACTCGCGGCACTCTGGCGGGCGGGCGATAGCCTTGCTCTTCACGGCGATGCCGAACTTGCCGGTGCGGTCGACTATATGAGGCGAACCCGGGCTCGTCTCTTGGCCGAGGGAAATTCTCCCGAGTTGGTCGACGACTTGATGGAACAACTTCACGAGAAAATTGGCGATGAGTTGTCCGGAGGGCAGGTTGTAAAGCGTCAAACCGCACCTGCATATGATGCGCCTGGTCGGGAATATGGCAAAGATTTTGACCTGGGATCGCCCCGAGAGACGGCCCCAAATATCCGCTAGCGCTTGTGCCTGCGCTTTTTCCGATAGGCGCCCATCCAAGCCAACAGCTGGAAATTTGGTGCGCCTATGAGCGGACATTCTGCTTATGATCGGGGCTAAGACTTTGCCGCCATTCCCTCGCGGCTTGTCGAACGGCAGGTCGTTGCCATGTAGCGGACGCTCGGCATCAGCCCAAGCGGGACCGTTGAACGACAGAGATTGCCGTAAGCAACGGCCTCGATCCGGGTTTTCCCCTATAAACCTAGCGCTTCCTGAGTTCTACCAGAGGAGGGCCGACCGCAAGGAGACATCCCATGCCCCGTGACGACGTGCCCCGTAGCGTCCTGCCCATTCCGGACCAGCCCTACCTGGGCGTGCGACCGCTCTACGCGACCGACGAGGCGGCGAAGTTCCCTCCGATCAAGCCTGTCCGCCCGCCCAAGGGCGCGCCGAACGTGTTGGTGATCCTGATCGACGATGTCGGCTTCGGGGCGTCGTCGGCCTTCGGGGGGCCCTGCCATACGCCCAATCTCGAAAGGCTGGCCAAGAATGGCCTCAAGTATACGCGCTTCCATACGACGGCACTGTGCTCCCCCACCCGCGCGGCGCTGCTGACCGGACGCAACCACCACACAGTGGGCTTCGCCGCCATTTCGGAACTGGCGACCAGCGCGCCGGGGTATACCGGCCTGATCCCCAACACCTGTGCGCCTCTGGCCAAGATGCTTCAGTACAACGGCTATTCGACCGCGCAGTTCGGCAAGTGCCACGAGGTGCCCGCCTACGAGACCAGCGGCGCGGGACCGTTCAACCACTGGCCCACCGGCCAGGGCTTCGAGCATTTCTACGGTTTCGTCGGGGGCGAGACGCATCAGTATTATCCCGCCATCTACGAGGGCACCACGCCCATCGAACCCGAGTCAACGCCCGAGGAAGGCTATCACTTCACCGCGGACATGACCGACAAGTGCATCAACTGGATCATGCAGCAGAAGGCGCTGCTGCCGGACAAGCCCTTTTTCACCTACTTCGCGCCCGGTGCGACCCATGCGCCGCACCACGTGCCCGCCGAATGGGCCGACAAGTACAAAGGCAAGTTCGCCAAGGGCTGGGACAAGGTCCGCGAGGAAACCTACAAGCGCCAGCTCGAACTGGGCGTCATCCCCAAGGACGCCCAACTGACGCCGAGGCACGACGAGATCCCCTCCTGGGACAAGATGCCCGACGACATGAAGCCGGTGCTGGAACGGCAGATGGAAGTCTATGCCGGCTTCCTCGAGCACACCGACCACTATGTCGGCGAACTCATCGATGCGCTCGAGCGCATGGAGATCCTCGATGACACCCTGATCTACTACATCGTCGGCGACAACGGCGCCTCCGCCGAGGGCACGCTCAACGGCACGCTCAACGAATTGCTGATCTTCAACGCGATCACCGGCGTGGAGACGGCCGAATCGCTGAAGGAGAACCTCGACAAGTTCGGCGGCCCCGACAGCTTCGGGCATTATTCTTACGGCTGGGCGCATGCCATGTGTACGCCGTACCAATGGACCAAGCAGATCGCCTCGCACTGGGGCGGGACACGCAACGGCATGGTCGTGCACTGGCCGGCTGGCATCAAGGCCAAGGGCGAGATCCGCCATCAGTTCCACCACGTCATCGATTTCGCGCCGACGGTGCTGGAAGTCGCCGGATTGCCTCACCCGCAATTCGTGGAAGGGGTCGCGCAAACGCCGATCCACGGCACCAGCATGGCCTATTCCTTCGATGACCCCGATGCCGACGAGCGGCACAAGACCCAGTACTTCGAGATCATGTGCAACCGCGGGATCTACCACGAAGGCTGGGTCGCCTGCGCCAAGCATGCCGTTCCTTGGGACCCGGTGAGCAACCCGAATCTCAAGGACGACGACTGGGAGCTCTACGACGTCAGCAAGGACTGGAGCGAGGCGAAGAACCGCGCGGCGGAGATGCCCGAGAAGCTCAAGGACCTCCAGGACCTGTTCCTGCTGGAGGCGGACAAGTACCTCGTCACGCCGCTCGATCCCCGTCGAACCGAGCGCTTCAATGCAGAGATCGCCGGAAGGCCCGAACTGATCACCGGCAACAAGCAGATATTCGGCCCGACGATGAAGCGTCTCTCCGAGAACTCCGTCCTCGTCATCAAGAACAAGTCGCACTCGGTGACCGCGCAGATCGCGGTCGGCGACAGGAAGCCGGAAGGCACCATCATCTCGCAGGGCGGCAAGTTCGGCGGCTGGGCGCTCTATGCCAAGGAAGGAAAGCTCAAGTACTGCTACAACTACATGGCGCTTGCCGATCACTACGCCGAATCCGACATCGAGCTGCCCCAGGGCGAATACCAGGTACGGATGGAATTCGCCTATGACGGCGGCGGGGTCGGCAAGGGCGGCACCGCCAGCCTGTTCATCGACGGGAAGAAGTGCGGCGAATGCCGGGTCGATGCCACGGCATCGAGCACGTTCTCGCTCGACGAGACGCTCGACGTCGGCATCGAGACGGGCACCGCGGTGGCGAAGGATGTCGATCCGGCCAAGAGCAAATTCAACGCGACGATCAAGTGGGTCCAGCTCGACGTCGGCGAGGATGACCATAACCACCTCATCAGCGAGGAGGAACGCTTCCACGTCGCCATGGCGCGGCAGTAGGTGCCAGCCCCCGCAACGGCCGCTCTGGCTGCTCGCGGGGGACTTGTCCGCCCTGTTCAAGTATACGGCGGCGCCTCTCCATTTCCGGCTGTAAGCCCCCTTCGCTGATGGAACATTGTTCCGTCGTGATAGTGAGCCGCTTTAACGTATGGTATTTCCTGATCACCAGCTCCGCGCGTGCGATTGTCCAGCACAGACGCAGAGATGCGCTGCGCCATCTTTCATGCTGCTGGGCTGGCGCCGACGATGCTCGATCGAATGACGCCCGATCAATCAGGTGGACTGGAGGCGAAAGGCCACGACCTGTTCGAATGGGGGCCACCGCGCGGTCTACCCGCGCTTGTCGGCATGCCGGTGCCCGCACTCCGCACGGTGCGCGTTCGCGCCGTCTTCGCGCTGGCGCTCGGCTGGTTGCCGCTCCTGTTGCTGATCCTGTTGGCTCCAGGCCATGACCGGTCCAGCGACCTGCGCCATTTCCTGTACGATGTCGGCGTCCATGCCCGCTTCGCTTTCGCCGTGCCGATCCTGCTGCTCGCCCACGTCGGAACCGCGCGGCGGCTCGATCTGGTGGTACGGCATTTCGTCATCTCTGGTCTGTTGCCAGCCCATGCAATCGGTCGGATGAGGGACGAACTGGCAAGCACGCGCGCTGCGGTGCGCTCGCCATGGGCCGAAATGCTGGTGCTGGTGCTTGCCTATGCGGTCATTCTGGGGGTGCTCGCGGCCGGCATATCCACCCATCGCCTGCCGGTCTGGGCGATGCTCGGACAGAACCGGTTATCGGCGGCCGGATGGTGGCATATGCTGGTCAGCGTGCCCCTGTTGCTGATGCTGCTCCTGGGCTGGCTATGGCGGATCCTGCTGTGGACCCGGCTGCTGTACAAGGTGGCAGGGATGGACCTGCGGCTGATCGTTGCCCATCCCGACAATGCCGGCGGGCTGGGCTTTCTGGCGCAGTCGGTCCGCGCGTTCAGCCTTTTTGCGCTAGGCGTCGGCTGCATCACCGCGGGCCGCTTCGCCAATGCCCATCTGCAAGGAACGACGACGCCGCTGACCGACGGCTTGCTGATTGGCGGCACGGTTGCGCTCGTGCTGCTGCTGTGCGTTGCACCGTTGGCCGTATTCGGGCCGGTGATGGCACGGGTCTGGCGGCGCAATGCGATGTATTATGGCGCGCTGGCAGTGGCGCTGGGCCGGTCGTTTGAGGATCGCTGGTTCGACGGGCCGGCGCAGGAGCAGCCAGACCTTCTTTCCGCGCCCGACTTCTCGGCGGCGGCCGACCTCTACGGCGTTGTATCCAACGTCCATGCAATGCGCTTCCTGCCCGTCGACTTGCGCAGCCTTGTGATCCTGCTCGCGGCGGCGTTGGCGCCGTTCCTGGTCGCGATGTTCGTCTCGATGCCAACCGCCATGGTGGTCGAGGAACTGAAGGGAATACTGGTCTAGGTGGCGTGGACACGATCCGCGCGTGAGCGCGCGTCAGCCCTGCGCACGCCGGATGGGGAAGAAAGGGGCAGCGTTGCCGCTGCCCCGCCCGTTTCATTCGATGTGCTGGGCAAAGGCGAGGTAGCGGGCCTTGAGTTCGTCTTCCTCGCTTTCGGTGAGGTCCCTCGGCGCCAGCTTGATGTCCACGCGTTCGATCTTGGCGCCGGTGAACGAGAACGGCGGCTTGTACTCGTGCGAGACGGGTGAGCCGCTGTCGCCGCCGATGCCGAAGGTGTCGACGCCGAACCGGCCCGCGACGGTGTTCTCGATCCTCTCGTGGGCGACTTCCTCGCCATCGATCATCATCACGGCCTCGCCGCCCTTGCCTAGCCCGCCGCCATCATAGGCAAAGGCCAGTTCGATCTTCGCCTTGCCCTTGGGCAGCGGCTTCTTCGAGACGACGCTGGTGCGCTCCTTCTCGAAGTAATTGTAGTGATAGACCGGTTTCCCGTCCTTCACGTAGAGCACGAAACCGGCCGACATCCCGCCAGCTGCCAGGATCACGCCTTCGGCCTTGCCGTCGGCATTGTCGATCTCGGCGATGATCGTGTGCGAGCGGTTCTTGGTGTTGGGCGCCGCCGTTTCCGGCAGGCGATAGGCGCCGGCGTAATAGGTGAACTCTGTCCGGTTTGGATCCGAGCCGCCCGCCGAAGGCTTGGGCTCGGTGAGGCGGCCCGCGCCGCGATCGTCGAGCGGATAGACGCCGTACTTCTCCGCCTCGCCGTCCCAGATCTTCTTGAGTTCTTCGAGCTTGTCCGGGTGCTCCCTCGCCAGGTTCTTGGCTTCGGAGAAGTCCTCGTCAATGTTGTAGAGCTCCCAGTTGTCCTTCTCCCAGTTGCCCGGAGCATAGTCCTGCCGCCAGGGGAAGCTGTGCTGGGCGCAGGCGATCCAGCCCTGGTCGTAGATCGCCCGGTTGGAGAACACCTCGAAATACTGGCGTTCGCGCACGGCATGGGCATCGGCGGCGGTGAACGTGGAAGTGATCGAGACACCGTCCATCGGCTTCTGCTCGACGCCGTTGACGTGGGTCGGCGCCGGGATGCCAGCGGCATCCAGCAGGGTAGGCACAATGTCGATCAGGTGGGTGAACTGCGGGCGGATGCCGCCCTTGTCCTTGATCTTCTCGGGCCAGGAAATGACCATCGGATTGCGCGTGCCGCCGAAGTGCGAGGGCACCTGCTTGACCCACTGGAACGGCGCGTTGCCGCACCATGCCCAGCCAAGGGGGTAGTGCGGCTCGGTTCCCGGGCCGCCGATCTCGTCGTAGATTTTGAGATTATCCTCGATCGTCGATGGGACGCCATTCAGGTTCATGATCTCATTGACCGTACCGGTGAAGCCGCCCTCCGACGAGGCGCCGTTATCGCCGACGATGTAGATGATGACCGTGTTATCGGCATCCGGTAGCTGCTTCACCGCCTCGATAAGCCGTCCGCATTCGGCATCGGCGTAGGAGAGGTAGCCGGCGAAGTTCTCCATGAAGCGTGCGAACAGCTTCTTTTCGTTGTCGGACAGGCCGTCCCAGTCCTGCACCCAGTCGGGCTTCGCGGTCAGTTCGGTGCCTTCGGGAATGATCCCGCCGTCAAGCTGGCGTTGGTAGGTTTCCTCGCGGACCTTCTCCCACCCGGCATCGAACTGCCCCTTGAACTTGTCGCGCCATTCGGTCGGGGCGTGGTGCGGCGCGTGCGCGGCACCGGGGGCGAAATAGCAGAGGAACGGCTTGTCTGGCGCGACCGACTTGGAATAGCGGATCCAGTTGATCGCGCGGTCGGTCAGGTCCTCCATCAGGTGGTAGCCCTCTTCGGGCGACCTGTCGGGCTCGACCGCAACGGTGTTCTCGAACAGCACCGGATAGTACTGGTGCGTCTCGCCGCTGATGAAGCCGTAGAAATAGTCGAAGCCCATGCCGGTGGGCCAGCGGTCGAAGGGGCCGGCGACGCTCGATTCCCAGTCCGGCGTGTTGTGGTTCTTGCCGAACCACGAGGTCGCATAGCCGTTCTCCTTCAGGATGCGGCCGAGCGACGCCGTCGTCTGCGGAATCATGTTGTTGTAGCTGGGATAGCCCGTCGCATATTCGGACAGGAAGCCGGTGCCGCAGTTGTGGTGGTTGCGCCCGGTGATCAGCGCCGCGCGTGAAGGGCCGCAGATCGCGGTGGTGTGAAAGCGGGTATAGCGCAGTCCTTCTGCCGCCAGCTTGTCGAGCGCGCCGGTCGGCACCGGCCCCCCGAACGTGCTGACCTGCCCGAAGCCGACATCGTCGAGCAGGATGAGCACGACGTTGGGCGCGCCCTCCGGAGGCTTCGGCAGCTCAGGCCACGCACTTTGGGATTCCTTGTAACTCTTGCCGATCTTGCCGGTGAAAGCGGGCTCGGCGAGGGGAAGCTTGCTCCGGTCGATGGAAGGCATGGTCGAGTGACTCCGGTCAGGGGCGTACTTCGTTGTTCCACGTCGATGAGGGTGAGACTATCGGGGTTTACACCCAGCCATCCGCAGGCCGACCCGCGCCATTCAGCAGTGATGAAGGTATTTTCGCTTGGCGCACTCTGCAACTGAATCTGGAGCTTCAGTAAGGTAAGCCAGACCGGCAGGGGTAAGAGCGTCAACTCAGCCCCCGAACGACCTATAGGGGCGCGTAGCAAACAAGCACTGTCCCGCCTGCGAAAGACCGGTTCCGGCGTCAGCGGACATTCCAGCGACCTCACCGGAATGGCGTGAGCTGGGCGGCAGCCGCCTCCGAGTGACCGTCAGCTATCCCGAGACCCGAGTCCAAACCGGACGGTCGCCTACCGGCCCAATCAGGCTGTTGGGATCATCACGGAAAATAGGTCCTTGAACAACATGTGCGCTGTTTGCCGGGGGGCGTGATTGGCTGTCGTCTGAAGCGCTTTGACCACTGGCATGTTCAGAGGCCTGCCGCTGGCTCCGGGTATTCCCGCTTCGCTTTCCCCACTCGCCTCCGCAGCCGTGATGACGCGAAGGCTTCGCGCCGGAACGGAAGGATCGGGCCGGATCGTCGGCATCGCTGGCGCTTGCACCTTCGTCAGCGCGAGCATGTCCTTCTCCTGATAGTAGCGGATCTTCTTGCCGTAGACGGGCGGGATGCCCGAGCGCAGTACGATCAGATCCTTCTCGGGCAGCAAGAGCAGCTCTTGCGGGAGCAGGAGCGCGCGGCGCTGATCGGATTCCGATACCGAACCCCCTCCGCGCCCCCAGGCGCCGAACGAGCGGGACTTGGCGCGGAAGGTGTAGGTGCCCAGGCGCTCCGAGACGTTCTTGGCGTCATTGATCTCCTTGGGCCGCATGACGATCTGCACGCCGCAGTTCGCGGAGATCTCCTTGGCAACCTTGTCGCCGTAGATGTGGTCGAGCTGGGAGAAGTTCTGGATTACGGGGAGGAGGCGGATGCCATAACCCGCCACATAGCTGAAGCCGCTGGCGATGACCGAGGCCCGACCGAGGCGTGTGAACTCGTCGAGCAGGAGGAGCAGGCGCACGTTGTGCCGGTCGGCTGAGGGCAGCTCGCGCACGTTGAGGTCGATGAGTTGCTGGAAGAGCAGGTTGTAGATCGGCGCGACCCGCTCGAGGTCATCGGGCGAGACGCCGAGGTAGAGCGAGATCCGCTTGTCGCGGAACTGGCGCAGATCGAAGTCGCTCTCGGCCGTTGCCGCATCGACATAGGGGTTGAGCCAGAGGTTGATCTTGGCCGTCACAGACTGGCGAATGGACGTGAACGTGTTGTCCGACGAGGAAATCCAGTCGCGCAGTGCAGAAATGCAGGCGCCAGAGAGAGGCTTTCCGGCCTGTTCGCGCTGCTTGATGATCTTGGGGAAGCGGCGCCTGGCATCGCCGGCGGCGAACTGGCGGTAAACCTCGCCGATCGTGAAGGGCAGGGCGTCCTCGCCATCGTCGACGGTGGCCGCGACATAGGCCGAGACCCCAAGGAAGGCGGTGCGCGCGCTTTCGGCCCAGAAATTGTCGCCAGTCAGGGGGAGCGGGAACAGCATGGCCCCGATCTTCTGCAACTCATTGATGATCTCGACGGGATCGCGCCGGTTGATGTGCCCAAGCGGATTGTAGCGGCAGGTCCGTCCTTCCCCGTCGAGCGGGTTGAACAGGAGCGTCTTCTGGCGAAGCTGCCTGGCCCGATAGCCCGAGGTCAGGTCCCAGTTCTCCTGCTTCACATCGAGGACCACGACGGAATCGGGCCACGACAGCAGGTTCGGGATCACGACGCCCACGCCCTTGCCGGCCCGGGTCGGCGCTTCGAGCATGACATGCTCGGTTCCGCCGAAGCGCAGGAACCTGGCATTGAAGCGTCCCAGGATGATGCCGGCGCTTTCGAGAAGGCCAGCACCCTTCACTTCGCCAAAGCGCGCCCAGCGCGCCTCGCCGTGCAGCTTTTGCGCGGTGAACATCGAGGCGAAGACGCCGACCAGACACAGGAAGAAACTGATCCCGAAGCCAAAAAGGAACGGCTGCCAGACGATCGGCATGGATTTCATCGACCAGAGCGCGCCAGGCACCTTCGCCCAGGGTGTTTGGATCGAGAGCAGATGCGCGCGCCACAGCACCGTGACCGCGCCGATCGCGGCACTGACCACGAGGCCCACGATCATGAGAAACGCAATGGCGCCCGGTTGGGACGCCCCCGGATTGCGAACCATCTTGCCACTCATGGGCCACTCCTTTGGTTGTCAGTCGTGAGGTTTACCGGCCGGATCGAACCACACTTCGGTCATCCGGTAGCGGGCCGGTCGGCCGTCGCTGGGCGGAAGGCGGTGCATCTGCACCACAATGTCGACGAGCGAGCGCAGCAGGGCGCGAATGTCGTGGCGGTCGAGGTCGTTGCCGCCTTCGGATTCCTTGACGAGCAAAGTGAGCTGCTCGAGCGCGCCTTCAGCGGTATTGGCGTGGACGGTCGTGATCGAGCCGGGATGCCCGCTGTTGACGTTGCGCAGGTAGAAGAAGGCCGTTCCGTCGCGCAGCTCCTGAAGGAGAATGCGATCGGGCCGCATACGCAGGGCCGATTCCAGCAGCTCCTTCGCGCCTGCCTTCTGCAGACCGTGCCCATCCTTGGAATACATCATGTGGACCCGGTTGCGCTGGGGCACGACCAGTTCGCGGGTATCCTCGATCGTCAGCACGCGCTCGAAGTCGGGGATCAACTTGATGAGGGCCTTGGAGAAGGTCGTCTTACCCGAGCCGGTCGCCCCGGAAATCAGGATGTTCTTGCGCGCCTCCACGGCGAGCTTGAAGAAGCCGTTCCAGTCGCCCGCAGCGCGGTAGGCCAGCAGGGCATCATCGACCGCGTTGGCCGCGCCGTGCGCTTTCACTTCGCTGAAGAGGCCCGAGCGGTCGAGGTCGCCAAGGTCCATCGCCGTGTTTGAGGCCTTGCGGATGGTGATCGAGACGAAGCCGCGCTCGATGGCGGGTGGGATCACGACCTGGGCACGCTCGCCGCCCGGCAGGACCGAGGAGCAGATGGGGTAGTCCTCGCTAATGTCCTGCTTGGTCAGGCCTGCAATGAGGCGGGCCAGCGTCATGAGGCTGGCGTGATCGAGCGAGGGCGCTTCATGCCATTCCCAGCCCTTGCGGGTTTCGACGCCGATCACGCCCGGTTCGTTGATGACCAGTTCGGTCACGTCCTCGCGATCGAGGAGCGGTTGCAGCGGGGCTGCGTTGTGCTGGTAGATCGCAGAGACGTTTGCCATCGTTCAGCGCCGCAGCTTAAGGTCATAGACCGGGCTGAAATCGAAGTCCTTGGCGACGAAGATGGCGGCGGTATCGCCCTGGTTCTTCTTCAGGATCGGCTTGATGTTCTTGCTGTCCTGAAGGATCGTGTTGCCCATCTCGCTGGGCACCTGCGTCGTGTAGGTGCCTTCGTTCGCAACGGCGCGACCGGCGATGTTGGAGGCGTCCTCGAGCACGCTCATCATGAGAGCTGCGCCGAAGCGCGCCCAGAACTGCGTATCTACCCCGCCTGACATACCCGAGCGGCCGAGAGTGTCGGCCGCAGGCGAACCAAGGTCGATCGCGACCCCGCGCGGGGTGAGCGCGCGGGTCCACAGCACGAACATGCGCGCCTGACCTTGCGTGATGCCACCCGAATATTGCCCCAGGACCTTGGTGCCCTTGTCGAGCAGGACAACGCGGCCGTCTTCGGAATAGACGTCGTGGTTTATGACGCACGAGACGAACCCGGCCTGTGTCGAGTTGATCGCGGTTTGTAAGGTGCAGGGAATGACCGTGCCGGCGCTCAGCAGGAAGTCACGGTTCTTGATGAGCGAGGCGCGCACTGTCTCGATCTTCGCGTGCCCGAGCTGGTCGGTGAAGTCCGTTGAGCCCTTGCTGCCCGAACCCGTGCCCGTATGGTCATCCGAGGGCGGGCCAAAGCCGCTGGCGCCGAAGTTGCGCGGGCCGCTCTCCTGGGCCTGCGCACTCGCAGCGGCTGCGCTCCCCGTTGGCGACGCTGTTGAGGTGGACGCCGTGAGGCCGTTAGCCTGGTAGGCCATGATCGGGGACCGGCGCGCGGCATCGGCCATCTTCAGGCGCTCCTCATAGCGCTTCTGGGCAAGGCTTTCCGCGCCACTGGCCGTCTCGCCCGTTGCAGGGACCGGGTTGCCGTTGGCATCGGTGGTCTGCTGTCCCAGGACCGGACGGCCGAAGACGTCGGTCTGAGCGCTGCCCGCTTGTCCAAGCTGGCCTGCGAGGGCCGCACGCTGCGCGGCGGGTGAGGCCACCACGTCATCGACGCTCTTCTGGCTGGCTTGCGCGGGCTCCTCGGCTGCTTTCGCCGACACGGCGTTGTGAAAGACGCCGTAGCCGATGAAAATGCCAAGAATGGTCGCGACCAGGCCGACACCGGCGCCGACGAAGGCGACGTTGCCCCAATTGGTGCCACTGCGACCCGCAGGCGATCCGCTCTCTTCGGGAATGGAATCGACGGGTGCGAGTTCACCGCCGCGATCAATGACGTTCTCGGCCATGTTACTGCCCCTTCACTTTGCGTTCGACGATGTTGGAGACGGTGCCCGTGCGCTCGGCGCGATCGTTGCGGGGCGGGGCCTCGTTGTAGATCGCAAGGACCGCCTTGCCCCGGCGCAGGCGCAGTTCGCGGTAGACGGCGTGGATCACCACGAAGTCGTCGCGCACGTCGTAGGGTACGATCGTCTCGCTTCCGTCCACGTCGACGGCGAAGATCGAGGGAATGTCGGCGTGGCCGGGGAAACGCATCGCCGTGAACTCGCCGTTGTCGGAGATTTCGCTGGGTTGCAGCGAGGCATCGCCCTGCTCGGTGTAGTTGAAATTGCGCTTGCCCTCGATCACCGCGTGATCGAGCGCGGTCTTGACGATCCGGCTCTGCATGGCCTGAGCGGCTTGAGCCTGTGCCATCTGGGCCTGCTCGGCGCTCATCGCCTGCTCCGCTTGTGGGTAGTGGAAGCGAATGCCGTACATCGTGGCCGAGGTGCCGAGCGCCAGGTTGAAGTGGTAGGTGCGGGTCATCCCACCTTCTTGGGTTAGGACGATGAGGTTCGTTCCGGCCGCCTTTTCACGAGGTTTCAGGAAGACGACATTGCCGACCGGCGCGATCTGCCAGGAGATCGTGTCGCCAAGGGCGGCCTGCGTGACCGTTTCGCCCGCGCCGAACTGGATCTCGATCGCGTGGCGAAACTGGCCGACGACGCTCACCACCTGGTCGGGATCGTAATCGACCGTGCGCACCCGCGCGTCCTTCTCGCCTGCAACGGGCGTTTCGGCTGCAAAGCTGGCATGAGGCGCGAGTGTAACGATGACGGTGCCGGCAAGGCTGAAGGTCACCAGCTTGCGCCAGATCGCGTTGACCCCGCGCCAGAACGGGCTCCTGGCGCCCGACGAAGTAAGGGCGACCTTGGTGTCCGCAGGCGACAGGCGCCGGGCGACCTTTTCGCGAAGGACGGGGAGGAAGGGCGTGGGGGTGTTGTCACCGCTTTCGGGCGTCTTGGGCGCATCGCTCATGTCAGGTCTCCGGGTCCGAGTGGAAATTCACGACCTCGAAGCCGAGCGGATTGATCAGCCGGTCCTTCTCCAGCGTGGGCGCTGTCGTGAACTTGAAGGTGAGGGTGGCGGTCCAGTTCTGCGCCGTGGGCGTGTTCTGGCCCATCGTGACGAGTTTGGCGTAGCGGACCTGCGCGACGGTCGGGCTCAGGAAGCTGATCGCGCGAATGTGGATCGAGACGAAGCCCTTGTCCCCGTAGATGTTGGAGGGGGCCTTCTCGTTGCTCGACTTGACGCTATCGAGGTAGCGCGAGCCTTCCGCCTTGTCGCTCATGAGCATGACCGCATAGGCGTTCTCGCGCGCGGCATCGTCGAGCCAGCCTTCGCGCAGGCGAATGTACTGCGCCACGAAGAAGCGGTTGACCGCATCGTCATAGGTCTGGGGCTGGGGGCCTTTGAGCGCGGTCACGACCTGCGTTTCTCCGGTCGATTTGTCGACGCGGATCACATAGGGCTCGACGGTCTTGAGCGGGGCCAGCATGGCGACCGCTCCGGTCGAGACAAGCGCCATGGCGCAGGCGCATCCGGCGACAGTCCAGGCAACCCGCCGGGACTGGATTGCGGCGCGCATCCGGTCGTATTCGAACGTCCGTGCGCTTTCGAGGTACGTGCCTTTGTCGGCGGCTTTGACCTGGGCCATGAGACGTTTCCTTATGAGCAGGGAAGGTAGGACAGCTCGATCTCGCGCTCATCGCGCGGCGAGAGAGCAGGGGCGGGCTTTGCAGCCTGGGCCGCGGCGCTCGCGGCGGCTGCGGCCTCTTGCGCTTCGGGCGGAATGGGCGTGTCGCTGGACGGGCTCGGTGCCGGAGTGGCGGGCCACCCGCCGCTCTGCGAGGGCGGGAGCGGCACCGGCAGATTGGGCATGATCGTGCCGTACATGTTGGCCGGGCGTCGGTGCTTGCCGTCGCAAACGGCAGGCGGCTTGATGTGACTCCCGGTGCATCCGCTGAGTGCAAGCGCACCCAACGCTGTGAAAATCAGCGCTTTCATAAAAACTCCGTCAGCAATGTGCCGCGTTAGGGGCGTTCAAAACTCATTCGAAGGCGACCTCATGTTCTTGTGGCGGTGCCGCCTGCGCGACTGGCTGGCGCGGGCGTGCGGGCATTGGCGAGACGGCGGAACATCATGCGGTTGGCGAGGATGTTCATGCCGGTTTGCAGGAAGCCATGGCCGCCAGAAGATGCCCCGCCCGCGATGCCCGCTGCGATCGCAGGGGACTGGAAGAAGAAGATGGTGCCAACGATGTAGATGGCGCAGCACGCGACAGTGGCGGCCATCATCGCCCCAATGTTGAGGTCGGCGGCCGTGCCCTGATCGACGATGAAGGCGGCTGTGCCATCCCCGACAACGGCCATGATGCCATCCATCGACGCTTCCTGAAGGCCGGTGATGAACTTGGTCATGATCGCCATGACGACCATGAGCAGGACGAAGTTCAGGGTCTGCTTG
Source organism: Novosphingobium aureum (assembly GCF_015865035.1). Taxonomy (GTDB): domain Bacteria; phylum Pseudomonadota; class Alphaproteobacteria; order Sphingomonadales; family Sphingomonadaceae; genus Novosphingobium; species Novosphingobium aureum. The sequence continues at coordinate 14,248 of NZ_JADZGI010000006.1, forward strand.
AGCCAGCCATCGAACACGAAGCGCGAGGAATTGAAGAGCAGGCATCCCAGCGCCAGCGGGGCAAGGGCCACGCAGATCGCGACGGAAAGCTTGGCGAAGATGACGACGCAGAATCCGACCGCTGCTGAGAGGAAGCCGAAGACATAGAGCACGGCGATGCAGCCATAGGTGCAGATCGCGGCCTTGAGCTGGATCAGGGGCGTGCGAAAGTCCGTCATTCCTTGAGACGGCAAGTTCTGGATTGCCTGATTGGCGTTTTCGAGGCGCGCCGCGAGCTTGTTGGTGTCCGAGACATAGGTGTCGAACGTCGTGCCCGGGTTGGTGACTGCGGTCCCCGATCCCGCTGCGATGATTTCCGAAGGCAGGTCGGTGACGATGTTTACGACGAAGGCGGTGTACCCGACTGAGCTGGCAACCGCGATCGCGAACCCGACCTTCCCGGCCTGGAACACCAGTTCGCGAAGCGGGGCCTGGATGGCCCCGCGTAGTACCGCAAAGCCCAGCAACAGGAAGTATATGGTCGCGGCCACGCCAAGCGGCGCGGCCACGAAGCTGACAAGTCCAGACCCGAAGCTGGAAACCGCCGAGGTGATGGCGCTTTCGACATAGCCGTACATGGTCGTGAAGAGGACCATGAGATTGACTGAACTGGACGCCATTGGCTGAGCCTTGCCTTGTCGTGAGAGAGCTTGTCAGAGCGAGGGGGCGGCCGGTCACAAGGACCTGGGCCACCCGGTTACTGCGTGTTGCCTCCGAAGGCCTTCACGCTTGCCTCGCCTGCGGCCTTGGCTGCGTTCACCCGCGCGGCCTCGAACGTGGTGAAGCAGAAGTTCTGCTTCTGGTCCGCAGGCAGGTGCGCAAATTCGCCCTCGTTGCACTTGTGCTCCCAATCGGTGAGCAGGTTGGGATCCGCCATGAGTTCCTGTGTCGTGGGGACCTGTACCGGTGCTTCTTGCTGGCAGGCGCACGCCGCGAGCGTGATCGAAAGGGCCATGAGCTTCTTCTTCATCGTCAGTTCCTCAGGGTGTTGGCTTCGTAGAAATTGGCGGCGCTGGCCGCCGTCGCGGCCTCGGCCGCCGAGATCGAGAGGTTGGCCCGCCCCGCCTGCGCCATCTGAAGCGCCTGCATTTTGAGCTGGTCGTTCTGGAGCTGGGCCTGTTCGGCGGCGATGCGCGCCTGAAGGTCCATCACGTCCTTGGGGTCGGTGGCTGTGTCGAGCTTGGCTTGCAGCGTCTGGAGACCCGCCATGCGGGTTTGCGACACCGCCAGCGTGTTCTCGCCAAAGGCGGCCGTCGCGGCGGCCGAGCCGGTCGCGTCCTTGAGCGCCTGGCTGTACGCGGCATCGGCGCTTGTAGTGCCCGAAAGCGTGTACTGCGACTGGATGCTGCTTGCGGATGAGCTGAGCGAGCCGATCTTGGACAGATCACCGCCAAACAGCGTGCCGGCGTCCATCGTCGTGGTGGGCATGATGTTGCGCACCGAGCTGTTCGACAGGTTTGAGGCCACCGAGTTGATGTTGGTGAGCTTTTGCAGCGAGTTGAGCTGATTTTGCGCGGTCTCGATCTGCTGCACGCCCTGGTCGATGATCTTGGCGGTGTTGGTGACAGTCGAGATCGTTTGGAGGTAGGTCGAGGAATCGAACACCGGGATGCCCTGCGCCGCCGCAGGGGGTGCGGCGAGACCGAGCGCGAGCGGCGTGGCCCCCATCAGCACATTGCTCTTGATGCGCATTTCAGCTTCTCCTTTCGTTGGCGTAGAAGAGCGGCAGCCATGCCGCCGGATTGGTGCCCGCCTGGGCAATGGCGGCCTCCATGACCTCTAGCGTTTCTGCACGGCCGGAGAGAACCGAGAGTTCGTCGAGCATCCCGTTCAGATCGAGCTTGGCTACGATCGAGGTGTGTCCCTGCTTGATGAGGAAGCACCGGCTTTCGGGTGTCAGGTCTTCCTTGATCAGCCGAAATTCCGCTTCGGTAAGGCCAAGGCCCTCACAGTAGTCCGAACGCTTGGCATCCGAGTTTGGCAGGAGGATCTTGGTTGCGGTCTGCTCGATGATGGAATGCGCGATCGAGGAGCGCAGCGCGTCGGCGGGCGACTGCGTGCCGAAGACCATGAAGGCGTTGCGCTTGCGGAAGGTCTTGAGGCCGTCCTGTGCGAATGATTTGAAGGCATCGTCCTGCAACGCCTTCCAGAACTCGTCGATATCGACGACGACCCGCTGGCCGTTGAGCAACTCATCCACGCGGTGGAAGAGGTAGAGCATCATGGGCGTGCGGATTTCCGGGTTTTCGAGGAAGTCCGTCATGTCGAAGCCGACGAAGCGGGCCGCCATCGAGACTTCATCGGCCGGACCATCGAACGCCCATCCGAGCGCGCCGCCCTGGCACCAGCGCTCGAGCCGCGCACCAATGCCTTCGGCGTCGGCGTAGCCGAGCATTTCGCGAAGCGCGCTCATCGAACGTTGCAGCGCGGGCAGGCGCATCACGGCATCGAGGCCCTCATCGATGGTGCGCTCTTGCGTGACGGTGAGGGGCTGGTTTTCGCGGCGGACCAGGACACGGATGAACTGGCGCAGGAAGGCCATGTTGTCGTGGGTTGGCTCCAGCCCTTTGAGCGGGGCAAAGCCGGTTGGCTCGCCGTTGCGCAGCGCCAGGTAAGTGCCACCGCAGGCGCGCACGAAGATCTCCGCGCCGCGGTCCTTGTCGAAGAAGATCTGCTTGGCACCGGTCTTTTCGAGCTGGGCGAGCAGGAAGTTCTGCAGCACCGTCTTGCCGCCGCCCGTAGGGCCGATGATGAGCGTGTGGCCAATGTCGGCGCGGTGGAAGTTGAACCAGAAGGACGAGCCGGCGCGCGTCTTTAGAAGCGTCACCGCCTCGCCCCAATGGTTCCCCGACTTGCGACCCGCCGGGAAGGTATGAAACGGGCTCATCGCCGCGAAATTGCGGCTGTTGATCACGGCGGGCCGCGCCCGCATCTTGAAGTTGCCGGGAAGCTGTGCCCAGAACGCGGCTTCCAGCGCGACGTCCTCGCGCGCCATGACCATGCCGGTGTCGGCGGCAGCGGCGCGCGCGATCGAAAGGCGCTCGAGCAGGCGCTTGCGATCATCGTCGATCACGGCGATCGAGAGGTGATGCTCGCCCATGACGAAGCGGTTCGACATGAGATCGTCGACGCCATCGAGCAGCTCCTCGGCCTGGCTCACGCCGGCATCGTCCGAGGACACCATCTGCTTGTACTTCTTCTGGAAGCGCTCGGCCGCGACCGACTTCACCAGCGGCGCGAAACTTTGCGTCAGCACATAGGGGAAATCGAGCGTCAGGAGGCTGTTGAACTGGCCGCTACGCGTGTTCGCGACGTACTCGCGCACGCCGAACATGCCCAAGTAGTGCGACCTGTCGGGAAGCCGGATCTCGGCGGCCTCGCGCCCGAAGATGATCCGTGAATTGTAGATCGCCTGCCCGAGACGCCCGTGGACGAGTGGAATACGGATGCGGTCGCCGGTCTGGATGAAGTGCAGCACTTCCATGGGCTGGGAGAACAGCACGCCGCCACGTTCGTAGAGCGAGAGCGGCACCGGGTTGGTGTCGGCCAGCATGCTCTCGAAGTCGCGGCACTTGTCGGCCATGATCGCCAGGGCGCGATCGTCGGCGGCGTGGCTGGCATCCGTCTTGCCGAACAAGCGGGTGAGCTGGTCGCCCGCCATGTTCGAGGGGCGCACCACGATCGTGACATAGAACTCGTTGTGGTAGAGCACCTTTTCCTTGAGGCGCTCGGAATACCTCGCCTGCAGATCGCGCGCGAAGGCGGACTGAAACTCGCCGTCCAGCTCGGGATTGGTGGCGGTGCGGACCAGGTGCGTCCACACGGCCACGCGGTCGTCGCCGATCGTGCGCCAGGCAATATTGAGCTTGTTGTGCCAGGTGTTGAGGTCGGCAATATCGCAGGTTTCGAACGGGCGCCCATCGACCCGGTACATGCGCATGAGCGAGCCGTCAGCCAGCGCAACCACGGTGTCGTTGACGTGCCGGGTATAGGGGATGAACTTGATGTCATCCTCTTCGCGCAGCACGACCTGTTTGTGCTTGAGGGCGAACCTAGTCATTGCCGAACTGCCTGCGCTTCACGCCGGTCTTGAGGCGGACGGGAGAGTAGCTCCCGCCCCCCCAGAACTTGCGATTTTTGGAAATGAAGGTGGTCTGCAACCACAGGCCCCAGAGCCGGAACGCGTTGAAGTCGTAATGCACGACCATGCGCGCCGGAAAGTAGAGAGCGCCGAAGAGGGCGAGGGGATAGAACGGGTTTCCGACGATCCCCCACAGCACCATGCAGGCCATGATGATCGGCAGGATTGCCTCGAGCGGCAGTCCCATGAACACCGATGGCCGGGTCAGGGCGAGGAACACCTTGTCTTCGGCGATCTTTTCCGTGTCCATGTCAGGCGCTGCCACCCATCCAGCCCACGATCGTCGTGGCCGAGAAGATGATGCCGATCCCGATCAGGACGGTGACCGCGCGGCCCCAATCCATGCGGCCGGTGAGCTTGGCGTAGCCCACTGCCATGATGGCGATGACGCCGACCACCGAGGCAATGGTGATCATCCAGCTCTCGATGGTGTCGAGGCCGGTTTCGATGCTGGTGGAGGCGAAGGCGGCCTGGGACATGGCCATGGAGGCGAGGAGGCCGGCAACGCCGACAATCTGGCGGGCGCGACGATCCGAGAGGATGCGACGCGCGGGACGACGAGAGAACTTCATAGACTTCTCCATGTTGAGGTTACCGTTCCATCTGGTTGGTTTGGATCGGCTCGATCTGCCGAACCGGCGTCGGCTCACGAACCGACACATCAAGGCCGCGCCGCAGCACGTCCGAGATCATTTGGCGGCCCTCTTGGGAAACCGCCTCGATACGCTGGTCATTGCCCTCGAAGGCGGCTTCGAGGTGACGGCGCATTTCGGCTTCTGCCTCGAGCGCGTTGGCAAGCCGTGGCTCGGCCTCGCGCTGCTCTTGGGTGCCGCGCAGATACAGGTCGGCCAGCTTCTCGTTTTCTCGTTCTGCGGCCCGCGCCCTGCCCTTGCTCGCCAGGAACTCGGAGAAGGCGTTGCGCTCCTGAAGGGCTTCAGCCACCAACTCGTCACGCGCTGCCTTGCCATCGGGCGCTTCAAGACCCCGGCTGCGCGCCAGTTTACCAATTTCGCTATCCTGATCGCGCAGGTATTCCCCGACGGTCTTGGAAAGGTTGCCCTGGTTCCGTGCCGCGTCCGCAATGATGCTTTCAGACATGAGATTGCGGGCGGCCAGGACTTCGTCGCTGACCCCGGCATCGCCAAGGCGCATCTGCGCGGAGGGCTGCTTCAGGACGAACTCGGAAACAGTCTGGTTCGACAGCGATGGATTTTCGCGCAGAACGTCATGCAGCTCCTCGACCAGCGCGCTCTTGCGCTTGAGCAGGGAGGTGACGTCCTCGGAGCTTTCATCGCGGCCAGCCTCCGGCGTCGACGTGCGCTCGCCAGCCTTGGCAAGATCGGCAGTGACGTTCTGCGCCGGGTTGGGGCTGGCCGCATCAATCGCGATCTCCGCCGCCTCGACGACCTTCTCCGCTTCCCCGTCTTTCTCGGCCTTGTCGCCTTTGCGCAGACGCTCCGCGTCCTTGCGCTCGCGTTCGGCTTCCTCACGGCGTTGGCGCTCAACGGCTTCGCGCTCGGCAAACGATGGCTCGTAGCCATTGACTTCAAGCCCCGATCGCTCGGCAGCTTGCCATACAGCCTTGCGAAATTCCGGTGAGCCGTCGACCGAGATGCCTTCCCAGCCATTGTGCTGCGCGAGCTTCACGAGGTTTTCGACCGTCTCGCGATCGTCGCGGTTGGCAACGATCCGCTCGTTCGAGATTTCGAGCGCGGGCGTCTGGACATTGCCCGGTGCGAACAGGCCGACCCGGCGTTCCGCTTCGGAGCGGCCCTCGATGGCGCGGATCTCGTACCGCTTGGCAAGATCGTCGGGAATTGAGAACGCTGCCTGGGGGACAGTTTCCTGAGAAGCGTCCCGTTCTGCGGCCCGAGGGGCCTGCGCGATGCTGTTTTCTTCGCTCATTGGAAGACCTCGATTCCGGTGCTGGCCTGACCGAACACCCACTGTTCCGGCGCTTCGATTGCGCTGTCCTCCTGCGGCGTGGAGGTCAGGATGGACGGGGAAGAGGAAAGGTCGGGGAGTGCGGGCGGCGTTTCGATCGCACCGACGCGCGCAGCAGCGGCCCAGACGCGCTTGACGTAGCCGTTGCGAAAGCCCCGGCTCATCGAGCCGGTGTTGTAGAGCGAATAAGTAACGCTGATCGCGTCAAGCCCCGAGTAGTGCTGGCTGGCCTGCGCGTAGCCTTCCTGCAGGACGCGCGAGGCAAGACCGAGGTTGGTGCACGGATCGAAGGTTTGCTCGATCGTCGTGCCGAGGCGCGCGAGGTTCCTCGAGTTGATCTGGCCAAGTCCAATATCGACTGAGTGCCCGGCTGCCACGTAGCGCTTCACCAGCGCGACCGCGTCGGCCAGGTTCGCGGCGTTCACGCGCGGTCCCTTGTTGACGTTGATCGCGAGCGGATTGCCTTCGCTTTCCGCGACGAGCAGGGGAACGAGCGCTTCTGTGGCAACGCCGGGCGCGCATTGCTGCGCAAGCGCGGTGAGGGCAGCGACGGTGTAGATCATTGGCCGATCGTCGTGACCGTCGAGGTCTTGGTGTTGATGAGATACGCGCTCGTAGTGCCGTCGCTCTGCGTGCTCTTCACGTAATAAAGCGTCTTGCTCAGCTTCTTCGTCTTGGCCGAAACGCCGCCTTCCGAGCAGGACGGAAACGAGCCGCCAAGCGCCAGCGTCTTCCAGAGCTTGGTAATCGGCGGCACGCACTCAGCATAGGTCGTGGGCGAACCTGGGGTGGCGAGGCAGAGGATGACCTGACAGCCCCAGGTCGAGGCGTGGGCCTCCTGCGGCGCTGAGGTGGCGAGCGCTCCGGCTGCCAACAGCCCGAGCCCACCGAGCAGATTGGGGCACTTTGCAAGCGGACGATCGAACATGAACCAGCTCCCTGTTTACGCTGACGAGCGTTGCATTCTTGGGTCTGGATATGTGATATATCAAATATTCGGTCGTCCAGCAATATGCAATTGGCTATTGCTGTACTGTTGGTATCGTGAAGGCCCGATCTTGATGGAGGCCGGGCCAATTCCTACGGCGCGCCTACTGGCGTGAAATCACGGCCTTGAGTGAAAAATGAAGAAGGTGATGCGTTTGCCCAAGACTGTGGTGTTCCTGGCTGAGACTGGAAAATTGCCCTCGCTTGCCGAGCAAACGTCGGCTTGTGTGCGCGACGGCGATCTTGTTGTAAGTGCGCCGGAGGTCAGCTTCAACGAACTCGAGAAGCTGCTTGCAAAGCTCGGCCATCCGCTCGTGCCAGGAGACACGGTCAAGGTTCACGATCTTTCGTGTCTTGCAGTCAGCACCACGACGGTCCTGCGCGTGATGGTTCGGTTGCTCAAGGCGGGGGTGAACATTGAACTCTGCGCTCTGGGTGTGACGATCACCCCGGACCGGGACAGCGATCTGTTTCTGCTGGTGGAAGCCTTCGACGGCCACTGGCGGCAGATCCACGGCATCAAGACCAATGAAAAGCGCGAGGCGAAGGCCGGGCGCAAGCCGCGTCTGACAATCGAGCAGTTGCCCGACATCCGAAAGCGCCTGGCCGAGCAGGGGGCAACCCACGAAAGTGTTGCGAAAGACCTGAGTGTCGCTCGCTCCACGCTTTTCGGGTTTCTGAAAGCTCATAAGGACGTGTCAGGCTGACCGCAAAAGAGCGGCGGGAGGCATCCCGAGCGCGGTGCACAGTCCCGCCAGTTCGGTTAGCGTTATGTCCCGGGCCTCGCCTTCAAGAATGCTCACGATGCGCGCTTCGGGCAATGCACTCGCACAGGCAATATCGCGCACCGCCAGCTTGCGCTGCTGGACCGCTGCCAGCGTGCGGACATAAAGGGTTCGATAGACCGACATGGTTTAGCTGCCAGCGCGATAGGCTGCGGACTGTCCCGTGGCCAGCGTTTCGCCTTGGACAATCTGGCTGCGCTTTTCGTACATCATGCAAAGCAAGCGCGAGAGCACTTCCCAGGAGCTCCTCGCGACTTCGGAAAGGGTCTGCGCCTCCGGGTGACTGGCGATGTAGCGGCGTGCGGCCTCGCCCATCTTTCCTACTGTATGGCTGCCAAGAAGAGCGAGAAGGCCACCTTCGCGCTGCCCGGCCAGCAGATACTGCCACATGTCGAGATCGTCCGCGATCGCTTCGTAAAAGCCACTGCTCCAGGCGGTAAGGTCAAATTCACCATCGGCCGTCACGGCAAGGATCGGCGCATAGCGCGGATCGGGTGAGGCCATGTTGGCGCGGGTTTGGACAAGGCGGGCCCGAAGCTCTTTGCGTGCCCGTGTTTCGATCAGATCGCGTGAAGTGGCCTGTGCCGAAATAGGGCCCATTATCGCATCTACCCAGTGACTATCGGGCATGGGCTCGAGCGAGACCACTGCACCGGCCAGAAATCCATCGGCCAGATGGATGTCGGGGCGTGTATCAGGGGCTTGTGCCTGCCAGTGGCGGTAGCTTGGGAGATCCATGGCGCTTCCTTGCGGTTTTTGGAGATGGTCAGCCCGAGGGAAGGTTCCTGAAATCTTGCCAGTCGCGTTCAGGGCCGAAGCGCTGGGAGCGCCGTATGTGAATGATGGTTCCGACGATCAGGCAGACGGTGGCCGTGAAGGTGGGTGTCTGGCTCATGAAGACCACGACGATGGGCCGGTTCACCACGCCGAGGTAATGGACAACGTGGGTCAGCACCGAGATCAACTGCATGGCTGTGCACAGCAGGGGCCATAAGCGACGCGCGCGTGCCGCGATCAACCCGAAGCCGGCCAGTCCGACCAGATCCTCGGCGACCGAGATTGTGCGCATTGCCTCTTCCGAAAGACCCACCGTTTGGATGAGGGCGCCTTCGAACCAGGTCATCATGAACATGATAAGCAGGACGCCGGCGCCAGCACGTTCAGGGTCGCCGCCTTTCCAGAGGCTGAGACCGATCGCGATGAAGATCGTCACGAGAAAGCCGAAGTAGAGGACCTGCATCACGCTCATTGGGCAAAGCCATCCGTACAGGCGGCCCGGATCGGGCGTGGATTACAGCAGTCTCTCCAGAGCATCAGCAATCACCAGGACCAGAGCCAGCGTGAGAGCCATCACGAACGCAAGTCCAATGACGGCCACGAAACGACCGGACGGGCCAAAGTGTAGGTCGAGGCGATCGACGAGCGTCATACCGCTGGAGGCGCCCTGAGAAATTCCAGGCGCGACCAACGCGGCAGGCGCAAGATCCTCAACCATGGAGGTTGTCCGGTTCTTGCGCTCAGGATCATCGGCTGAAGCATCAATGCCAACCTGCGACGGTTCATATATCAATGGTTCGTATATGGAATCGTTGCGGTTTTCTGCGGCTTCCAGCAATTCCCGGTAGAGGCGCACGACTTCCTGGCGGGTCGGAAGGTTCCATTTTGTGCGAACGCTTGAGACGCGCTGGTCTACAGTGTGCCGTGAAATGCCCAGTTCGTTGGCGATTTCCTTGCTGGTCTTGTGCAGGCACAACTGATCGAGCACCTCGACCTGCTTGTCGGTCAGGCTATCCAGCACTTCACTGGCGTTGTCCGCGTGTGCGTCCCCAAGGCGGCATAGTACGTTCATGGCGTCTATGCTGCGAACCGTAATCAGTTCACCGTATCAGGGTAGCCGCAAGGGTATGCGCCGTGCGTGGTATGCGATGGATCGCATGGTTTACAAATTTAAGGGATTTCAGGGAGCTGACTGCACCGTCAGAAGGTCAATCGCAGAGCAACCGAGGCCCTTGGCAAGTTGTTCGACGACTTCGAGCGTGGGATTGGCCTTTGCCCGTTCGATGAAGGACAGATGCGAGGTGGCGACACCGGAACGGATGGAAAGCTCTACCTGGGTCATTTTCAGCGCGGCACGCCGTTCTTTGACGTTCGCGGCAAGGTGGGTCGCCAATTCCGAAGCTGCCTCGTCCACTTGCAGATATTGCGCCATACGTCGGGTTCGCAGCCTTCCATCACAGTCGCTCGGGAGTAAGAGCTTCCATCCATCTATAGCGTATCCATCGCCCAACGCTAATTTTTGCGTTTAACTACCTTGCGGGGTAGTTGGTTTGACAAGCCGAGGTACGTCACATACAGCTTGGAACATGGTTGGAACGTCTGCCTCCGAACGAGTCGTCGCGACTCCCGCTGCCTGCATGAGGCGAAAGCGGGAAGCGCTGTACGCGGCCGACTTCGTGCAGTGCAAATTCAACATCCCTGCCAGCTTCCGCAAGCGCCTGAGCGACTACAAATCGGCCTATAAAATGCGCGGAGTTGAGCAGGTCGTCATGGCCATGTTGGACAAGGCCATGACCAACTACTCGATCGAAGAAATGCGTGTCCCGCCGCCGCCCAGCGATGGCAAGAGCGACAAGCAGATCGCGATACATCTTCCGCGAGAACAGCACGCTTTTCTCGAAGCGATTGCCTACCGCAATCGCGGCGTGACGCTTGGCGTCGCGCTTGAAACTGTTGGGGCTTACGTCAGCGAACTGACGCCTTCGCCCCAGCAATTGCCACTTATTGGAGAGGGGGACGCCGTGAGCGGATAAACGAAGCCCGGCACGAAGGCCGGGCGTCGGGGTTGCTATCAAGTGGTTGGCGCCACTTAAGATCGCTTACAAATCTAACGGTCAGATAGCCTCCCCCGTCCAATCTGTCAAGGATTAGCGCGCTTCGCGCCACGCTCCTGTTTTGTCTGCGCACGGCCTCTCGCACGAGGGGACGAACGATGCTGCATACCCTAAGCTCTGGACTGAAAAATGTGCCTGCTGGTGCGGTTGCGGAGCTGCGTGCCATTGGCGTGCGTGACGACGACATTCGTGCTGCCTTCGAGTTCCAGGAACAGCAAAGACGCGCTGGCGCACGAGTTCTTCCCTTGCGCGTCATCTGCGGCGTTGAAGCGCCGACGCGCGAGGCTCGCTCAAGTTTCAGTGCAACCGCATCGCAGCTTGTCGGCACCAAGCCCAGGACGCGGGTGCAACGGGGTGGAACCCACATCACCCGCCGCCCGGTTTGGGCTGGAAGTGTCCGCACCGGCGATGCCGCCGAAGCTGACTTCGTGCGCGCGATCGACACCGATCAGCGCAAGCGGCTTTCGCGCGCTTGCTATCTTGCCTTCGATCGGGGGCGCGAGTTGGCTGCACAGAAACGGCAGGGGCGCGAGCTGACCGCCAAGGAAGAGCAACTTACGCTCTTCACCCGTTCCTGCCGTGACATGATGCTCAAGATCCTCGACGATCTGCACTACCGCAAAGGGTGGTGCAACCCGTCCTATGAAACGCTCATGCGCTGGACCGGCCTTGCTCGTCGCGCGGTCCACTATTGCATCAATCGGCTCAAGGGCCTGGGCTTGCTCGAATGGATCAGGCGCTACGACTATTCCTCCGACAGCGAATTTGGTGCGCGTTCAGAGCAGACCTCGAACCTCTATCGCTGTCAGCTACCCGACTGGCTGGCGAAGATGGTCGGCCTCTTTGCGCCTGTCCCTGCCGACGAGGAGCAGCGTCGGGCCGAGGCGCTCGAACAGAACGCTGACATGCTGGCGAGCGTTGGTGCCGTCGAGCGCCGCCACATGATGCCAGAGGACAAAGGCTTGCGTGCAGCCCTCATTCTCGCCGGAGAACGTGCAGCTCAGCGTCGGTCGGCCGAAGCGAACACCCGTGAGTGCAATCACTGCACTCCTCCTCATACTAGTTTTAATATCTTAAAAGGAACCAGAAGGAGTTGCCCTAGTCGGGCAACGCGTAAGCCCTGACGGGCTATCTGAATTCAAACACAGCATCCCATAAAACGCTCAGTTCAATCCTGAGAAAGCAGACCGTCGGCTACGCCGCCGGGGTGCTCCCAAGGGGAGCAAGCCGATATGGCCGTGCTAAATCCGCTTGTTCGTTTTGGTTGTATAGTGCATTATTGGACTATGGCGAACACACCGGAAAGCGCCGCTCGACAGATCGTAAAGGATCTAAAGGGCATCTGGCATGGCAGATATGGCAAGGCTTGTTGCCCGGCTCATGCTGATCGGCGCGCTTCCCTATCGGTGACACCCGGGCGCAAAGCCGTCCTCTTCCACTGCTTTGCCGGTTGCTCCCAAGACGAAATCTTGGCCGCATTTAAGAACCTCCAGATGAACCCGCCAATCACCGGCCGGGACGCCCGCACGGTCGAACCAGCGCGCGACCTGACGCCCTTGTGCAAGCAGCTTTGGGATTTTGCGCTTCCCCTGCGAGGCACACCCGGCCAGCTCTACCAAGAGCGACGCGGTATCGGGCATTCTCGTGCGGGCCGCTTCGCGCCTGGCGCGATCACCTATGAAGGCGGGCGCAAGCTGCGCTTGCCCGCCTTGATCCTGCCAATGACCGAGGGCCGCGAATTGCGCGCGCTCCTGCGGATCTTCATCGACCGCGACGGAACGAAGTCCTCGCGGCTCGAGGAGCCCAAGCGGACGCTAGGCGATCCTCGCGGCAGTGTCGTGCAACTCGGCGCGCCCGCCAGCGACACCATGAACCTGGCCGAAGGCTTCGAAGACGCAGAATCCGCGATTGTCCTCAACAGCCTATCGGGTTGCGCCGCCGTTTGCGGCGTTGAACGCTACGCCAGCATCTTCATTCCCGAGCACGTTCGCCGCGTCGTGATCTACTCGCAGCACGGCAAGGCCGCGGCCGATGCCATCGAGCGCGGGTCCGATAATCTCACTGCGAACGGCCGCTCCCTTGAAATTGTCTCTCCCCCGTCGCGTTGCGATTGGAACGATGCGCTCATGGCAAAGCTGAAGGCTCGCGCGTGAGAGCAACCGCGCTCTTGGGCGGCCTAGCGTTTGTCGCGGTCGCGGCCTGGTGGAACCATCCGCAGGACCGCAAGAGCTTCGGTTGCTCCGACCTTGCGCCAGGCAGCGTGTGCGCGGCCGGAACCGGCCTTGTTCAGACCATTCACGGCGCCGACAGCGCTTTCATCACGCCCGACAGGCTCCCGCCGAAGGGCGTGCCCGGAGCGATCGACCCCGCCGTGACCCAGGAGAACATAGACCGGACTATCTGCCGACCGGGCTACGCCCGCTCGGCCCGTCCGGCCTATGCGATCACCGGTCGGTACAAGCGCCGCCTCATGGATCAGCAGCATCCCGGCCAAAGCAAGGCCGACTATGAGCTGGACCACCTTATTCCGATCTCGATTGGCGGTGCGCCGTTCAACGAAAAGGATCTCTGGCTTCAGCCCCGAAACGGGCGTGCTAACGCCAAGGACAAGAACGATCTCGCCTATGTCCTGTGGCGCCTGGTCTGCCGGCACGAAGTGCCGCTTGCGACCGCCCAAAAGGCGATCAGCGAGAACTGGATCGCCGCGTATCAAACCTACGCAACGCCTCAGAACATCGCGAAGTATCACTTCCGGCATGGCAACGAGGTGGTGGCAGGTTCGTCAACTAAATGAAATTTGAAATCATCTTAAATTGACAACCCGGCGAGAGCGCCGCGCACTGCCTGAAAGGAAGACCTCGATGCCCCAGAATATCGCTGAATTCCGGATCATTGGACGTGTCGGGAAAATCCGGCCTCTGGAGAAGGTGACCTATGTCAGTGTGGCCTCGAACTACAACCGCAGGGACGGGGACGACTGGAAGACCGATACGCATTGGAACAGCGTCGTGTGCTTTCCCAAGATCGCCGCCCAGGTCGAGAACGCCGAAGAAGGCGACCTTGTTCACATCACCGGGCGGACCCGCGAGAACAGCCATTCGGGTGACGCCGGGATCGTCTATAAGACCGAGTTGATCGCAGATTCCTTCTCGATACTGGCGCGCAAGATGGCCGAGCAGGACAACTAGAAACGGGGAGGAGCGGGAGCGGCCTGCCGGCACGGCTCTATCTCCGCTTCGCTCCGACCGAACCCGCGAAGCGGTTTCGTCCTATTCAGGTCACGATCCTCGCTCGAAGCGGAGGCCGCGTTAGCGCGGCCTTTTTCGTTTGTCAGTCTCAAGGGGGGCGGCCTCCCCCCTTCCCGGCAAGGGCCAGGCCGTCTTCGCGCGGCAAACCGCGCTGCGCTTGGCTCACGCGAGGGTGTCCCCATCCTTCCGTCCGCTGCGCTCCCGTGCAGGACGGGTGATCCCCCTCCCTCGCACTCGGCCCTCCGGTGCCGGTTCAACCCCCCCGGCTTCGCCAGCGGGCAGAAGCCGATGGACGCCATCGCCTTCGGCTCCATCGAGGAAAAAGGGAAACCAGCACATGACCCGCAAGACCAAGACCACCCGGCACAACACCGCCCCGCGCGCCGACGTGTACGAGGAAGTCTCCAGCCAGATTATCGCCATGCTCGAAGAGGGCACCCGCCCGTGGTCGCCGCGTTGGGCATCGGGCCTTGCCTCTCTTCCCCGCCGCCATGAGGGCACCGCTTATCGCGGCATCAATATCCTTTTGCTTTGGACCGCCGCCATGACGCGCGGGTTTTCCAATCCCTATTGGATGACCTACCGCCAAGCCGCCGAGCTGGGCGGGCAGGTCCGTAAGGGCGAAAAGGGCAATCTTGTCGTTCATGCCGGAACCTTCACCCCCAAGGACGGCGAAACCGGTGAGCCTGTCACCAACAGCGAGGGCGAGGAAGCCACCCGCAAATTCCTGAAGCGCTATGTCGTGTTCAACGTCAAGCAGATCGACGGGCTTGATATGTCCAGGTATCCCGCGCCCGTTGTCGAAATGAAGAACCGCGACGAGCGCGATACGGAGCTGGACGACGCCTTTGCCCGCTGGCCGGTCCCCTATGCCGAGGGTGGCCCGAGCGCCTTCTATGACCCCGCCGCCGACCGTATCCAGATGCCCGCCTTTGGTGACTTTGAAAGCGGCAACGCTTTCTATGCGACCCTTGCGCATGAGGTCGTGCACAGCGCTGGAAGTGCAAAGCGTCTCGCCCGCGATACCCTACGCGATTACGGAAAAGCCCGAGAAATCAGGGCAGAGGAAGAGCTCATTGCTGAGATCGGAGCAGCCATGCTTTGCGCGCAGCTTGGCATGGAGCCGACTGAACGCGAGGACCATGCCGCTTACGTGGCATCGTGGTTGACCGCCCTGCGGAATGATAAGCGGGCCATTTTCCGCGCTGCCAGCGCGGCGCAGAGCGCAAGCGAACTGATCCTGTCCCACATGGATGCACCTGCGCAGGCACTTGCTGCGTGAGGCGAAAGCCGAGGGCGGCCTGTGGCCGCCCTCCGGTACTTTCCTGCATGATTTGTGCGTTTTGCGGAGGCCGCGCGCCGGGGCTGGACGATAAACGTCCAGCCCCGGCTCTTCTTTGGTGATGGGGGCACGAAGTGCCGCTGAAAACCACGCATATTTTTACGCGAAAACCCACTGTCAGGTTGCCGTGAAGCGCCCTCCTCCGCTACCGCTTGCGCAGCAACAGGACAGGTTTCGATGGCATCGCAGAGTAATAGTGGCAGTGATCTTGGGTTTGAGGCAGAGCTCTTCAAAGCCGCCGACAAGCTGCGCGGAAATCTTGAACCTTCCGAATACAAGCATGTCGCCCTGGGGCTGATCTTCCTCAAGTATATTTCCGAAGCGTTCGAGCATCATCGTTCCAAGCTGATGCAGGAGGAGTTCGCAGATCCGGAAGATCCGGAAGAATATCTGGCCTCCAACATATTCTGGGTGCCCCAAGAGGCGCGGTGGGAGCATTTGCAGGCTAACGCCAAGCGCCCGCAGATCACCTTTACGGATGTAACCACCGGCAAGGAGCGCGTGGGTGACATCGGAAACCTGATCGATAACGCGATGGATTCCATCGAACGCGCCAATGCCACTGTCCTTAAGGATGTGCTGCCGAAGGAATATGGGCGCCCGCAGCTCGACAAAACCATGCTGGGTGAACTGATCGACCTGTTCTCCAAAGTCGGGATGCACAGCGCCGACGGCAAATCGAAGGATTTGCTGGGCCGGGCCTACGAATATTTCATCAGCCAGTTTGCAGGTGCCGAAGGGCGCCGCGGCGGCGAGTTCTTCACGCCGCGTTCCGTCGTGCAGACCATTGTCGAGATGCTGGAGCCGCACAATGGCCGGGTTTACGATCCGGCCTGCGGATCAGGCGGCATGTTCGTGCAGTCCGAGCGCTTCATCGAGAGCCACGAGGGCAAGCGCAGCGACATCGCCATCTACGGCCAGGAGCGCAACCACACGACGTGGAAGCTGTGCAAGATGAACCTGGCGGTGCGCGGCATCGACGCGGACATCAAATGGAACAACGAAGGGTCGTTCCTCAACGACGCCTTCCCCACGCTCAAGTTCGACTATGCGATGGCGAACCCGCCCTTCAACATTTCGGACTGGTGGCAGCCCCAGCTTGAAGGCGATGTCCGCTGGAAATACGGCACGCCGCCCGCAGGCAACGCCAACTTCGCATGGCTTCAGCACATCATCCACCACCTGGCTCCGCGCGGCACGGCCGGTGTGGTGCTGGCCAACGGATCGATGTCGTCCCAGCAATCTGGCGAAGGCGAAATCCGCAAGGCGATGATCGAGGGCGACGTGGTGGATTGCATGGTCGCACTTCCCGGCCAGCTTTTCTATTCCACGCAGATCCCGGCCTGTCTGTGGTTTCTGGCTCGAGACAAGAGTGCGAACGGCCACCGCGACCGACGCGGTGAAATCCTGTTCATCGATGCCCGCAACCTTGGTCACATGGTGGACCGCACCCGGCGCGAGTTCTCGGAAACGGACATCGAGACGATTACTGGCGCCTATCACCGCTGGCGGGCAAAGCCCGAGGCGGAACAGGACGAGTACCAGGACATCCCCGGCTTCTGCAAATCGGCTACGCTTGATGATGTCCGCAAACACGGTCATGTCCTCACGCCAGGACGCTATGTCGGGGCCGAGGATGTCGAGGACGATGGCGTTCCCTTTGCCGAACGCTTCGCCGCGTTGACCGCGACCCTGGAAGATCAATTCAACGAAAGTGACCGGCTGACCGCGCTGATCCGCGAGAAGCTGGCAATGGTGGTGCCCGATGCCGATTGACCTCTCTATCGAGCCTTTCGAAAAGGCCATCGTTTCGCTGGAAGTGGCGCTGGACCGGCATGCGCAGGACAGCGATGACGATCTGATCCGCGATGCCTGCATCCAGCGTTTCGAGTTCACTTATGAACTGGCCCACAAGATGCTCAAGCGCTTCCTCGAGGCGACGTCGGCCAATCCGGACGAGTTCGACAACATGACCTTTCAGGACCTTATCCGTTCCGGGAACGAACGGGGGCTGCTGCGCAGCGACTGGTCGGTGTGGAAGGACTATCGGCGCGCACGCGGCACCACCAGTCACACCTATGACGAGGAAAAGGCACGCGAGGTTTTCGCTATCGTGCCGGATTTCCTGTCCGAAGCACGTTTTCTGCGGGATCGCCTGCGTGAAGGGCTGGCATGAAGCAACCTGTCGATCTGCGTCCCGATCATGCGAAAATCGTGCATGAAATCATTGCTCGGTACTTACCTGCCGGAGTGTCCGTGCGTGTGTTCGGCAGCCGGGCTAAGTGGACGGCTAAACCGCATTCCGACCTTGATCTGGCGCTAAAGGGCAAGGAGCCCCTAGCCCGTTCGGTGCTGGGCGATCTGGCAGAGGCATTCTCTGAAAGTGACCTGCCCTTTCGCGTCGATGTGGTCGATTGGCGTACGGTTACGCCAACATTCCAAGCGGTGATTGACCGAGATGCGAAGGCGCTTCGTTGGCCTATTGTTACACTTGGCGAAGTTGCCTCTGAGATTACTGTCGGTCACGTAGGCTCGATGGCGAACGAATATGTTCCTGAAGGAATTCCATTCCTGCGGTCGTTGAACATCGCACCCTATCGCATTTTGTCCCAAGACCTGAAATTCATTTCGCCTGACTTCCATAAGCGCCTGAAAAAGTCGGCTCTTAAACCCGGCGACGTCGTTATCGTTCGGACTGGCAAACCAGGCGTTTGCAGCGTTATCCCGAATTGGCTGAGCGATGCGAACTGCTCCGATCTTGTGATCGTGCGTTGCGGAAGCGAACTCCGGCCCAGATATCTGGCATACTGGGCAAATTCTCTTGCCGCTCATCATATTGGAAGCAATCTGGTCGGCGCTGTTCAACAGCATTTTAATGTCGGAGCCGCTCGACAGATGCCGATTTTTCTTCCGTTGGTTGAAGAACAGGATCGCATCCTCTCTGTCCTAGGAACCATGGACGACAAGATCGAACTCAACCGGCGGATGAACGAGACGCTGGAGGGGATGGCGCAGGCGATCTTCCGGGACTGGTTTGTCGATTTCGGCCCCGTGCGGCGCAAGGCTGCTGGGGAAACGGACGCAGTGGCCATCATGGGCGGATTGACCCTGGAGCCCGCCCGCGCGGCCCAGTTCGCCGCCCTCTTCCCCGCTGCCTTCCGCGATGATGACTTGCCCGTCGGGTGGAGTGAGCGCCCGTTGGACTCAATTGCAGAGTTCCTCAACGGGCTTGCGTTGCAAAAGCACCCTGCCAAGCCGGGCGAGCCTGACCTGCCAGTCATCAAGATCGCCGAGCTTCGCAACGGCCTTTCGGACCGCACCAATCGCGCTGCGCGCACTTTGCCATCCAAGTACATCATCAAGGACGGGGATTTCATCTTCTCTTGGTCTGGCAGCTTGATGGCTAAAGTTTGGACTGAAGGCGAAGGGGCGCTGAATCAGCACCTCTTCAAGGTTTCATCCGATGTTTATCCGCAATGGTTTTATGCCCTCTGGGTCCAGCACCACATGCCGGAGTTCCGGCTCATTGCCGCTTCCAAGGCAACGACGATGGGCCATATCCAGCGAATGCACCTGACAAACGCCGCCACTGTTTGTCCGCCTAATTCCGCAATCGAGGCTATGTCAGCGATTATGCAGCCTCTTTGGGATCAGATGATCCACAACGAACTTGAAAACCGCACCCTCGCCGAAGCCCGCGATTACCTCCTCCCCCGTCTGATGTCAGGCGCCGTGCGCGTGGCCCGGGAAAGCGAGGCTGCGTGAGCATCACGGAAGACATTGTCGAACTGGCGGCCATCGAAACGCTGGAGGAGTTAGGCTGGAGCTACCTGCACGGCTCTGTGATCGCGCCGGACGGTTCCGCACCAGAGCGCCGCTCCTTTGGCGATGTCATCCTGACGGGCAGGCTGGAAGCCGCAATTGCCCGGATCAACCCAGACGCCCCCGAAGCCGCGCGCGAGGAAGCCCTGCGCCGCGTACTGACCGGCGAATTGCCTTCGCTGGTCGAGGAAAACCGGCGCATCCACAAGCTGCTCACCGAAGGCGTCGATGTCGAGTATCGCGCCGATAGCGGTAAGACTGCCGCCACCAAAATCTGGCTGATCGACCTGGAGCGCGCGGATGCCAACGACTGGCTGGCCGTCAACCAGTTCGTTGTGGTCCAGAACCGCTCCAATCGCCGCCCGGACCTTGTCCTGTTCGTCAACGGCTTGCCGCTGGCGGTTCTGGAGCTGAAGAACGCCGCGGCGCAGAATGCCACGATTGCAGATGCCTACAACCAGTTGCAGACCTATCTGCACCAGATTCCGAGCCTGTTCGCCTCGAACGCTGTTCTGGTGACATCGGACGGCATGGAAGCACGCATCGGCTCCATCACCGCCGATGCCGAACGCTTCATGCCTTGGCGCACAGTCGACGGCGAGGACTTTGCCCACCGGGGCATGCCCGAGCTGGAAACCCTGCTGCGCGGCGTGTTTACGCGCGAAAACCTTTTGGCATTGCTCCGCGATTTCATCGTGTTCGGTGATAAGGGCGATGGGCCGTTCAAGATCATTGCGGGCTACCATCAGTTTCACGGCGCCCGCAAAGCGGTGCGCCAGGCCGTGGAGGCCTCGGGGCCGGATGGGGACCGCAAGATCGGTGTCATCTGGCACACCCAAGGGTCGGGAAAGAGCCTCTTGATGGCGTTCTTCGCCGGGCTTGCGGTGAAGTCCCAGGCCCTTGAAAACCCCACGATCGTTGTCCTGACCGACCGCAATGACCTGGACGACCAGCTCTATGGCACATTCGGTCTGTGCCGCGATCTCATCCGGCAGAACCCCGATCAGGCGGAAAGCCGATCCGATCTCAAGGCTTTGCTCGACAAGGCCGCTGGCGGGGTCGTGTTCACCACCGTTCAGAAGTTCTCGCCCGAAAAGGGCGAGGAGGCCTTTCCCCTGCTCTCGGACCGTCGCAACATCATCGTGATGGCTGATGAGGCCCATCGCAGCCAGTACGGCTTCGAAGCGCGCCTCAATCGTGAAACCGGGCTGCGGCGATACGGCTATGCGCACTATATCCGCCAGGCCATGCCCAATGCCTCGTTCATCGGCTTCACCGGCACGCCGATCGAAGCCGCGGACATCAACACGCCGGCGATCTTTGGCGAATACATCGACATTTACGACATCAGCCGTGCCGTGGAAGACGGCGCCACGGTGCCGATCTTCTATGAGAGCCGCCTCGCCCGGATCGAGCTGAACGAGGACGAGAAACCTCTCATCGACAGCGAGATCGAGGCCCTGATCGAAGAGGAATCTTTGACCGAGGCCGAGAAGCTGAAGGCCAAATGGTCCGCAGTGGAAGCCTTGGTTGGGTCAGACAAGCGCCTGGCGCAAATCGCCGAGGATATGGTCGCCCACCTCGAAGCGCGCATTGAGGCCATGAACGGCAAGGCAATGGCCGTCTGCATGAGCCGCCGGATTTGTGTGGCCCTCTACGATCGCATCATTGCGTTGCGGCCTGACTGGCATTCCTCGAATGACGCGGAAGGGGCCATCAAGATCGTGATGACCGGGTCGGCTTCCGACCCGGTCGAATGGCAGCAGCACATCGGCTCGAAGAAGCGCCGTGACGACCTCGCGAAGCGGGCGCGCAGCCCCGACGATCCGCTCCGCCTGGTTCTTGTCTGCGATATGTGGCTGACGGGCTTCGATGCGCCGTGCATGAACACGATGTATATCGACAAGCCGATGCGCGGGCACGGACTGATGCAGGCGATCGCCCGAGTGAACCGGGTATTCAAGGACAAGCCCGGCGGGCTTGTTGTCGACTACATCGGCATCGCCCAGAACCTTCGCAAAGCGCTGAGCCAATATACAGATTCGGATCGGGACAAGACCGGTATCGACGAATCCGCCGCCATTGCCGCGATGATGGAGCGCTACGAGGCCCTGCGGGATGTCTTCCATGGCTTCGACTATCGCCCGGGCATCACAGGTCAGCCCCGCGAGCGCCTCATCTGCCTGGGCGGGGCAATCGACTGGGTACTGAAGTGGCAGGAAGCGCTGGCCGCGCGGCAGAAGACCGACGAAGACAAGAAGCGCGCTCATCGCCGCTTCATGGACATGGTTTTGGAGCTGTCCAAAGCTTATGCCTTGTCCTCGGCGAGTGATGAAGCCCGCGAAATTCGCGACGAGGTGGGCTTCTTTCAGGCAATCCGTGCCGCCCTGGCCAAGACCACCGCGACCGGCAAGGTCAGCGAAAAGGACCGCGCTTTCGCGGTCCAGCAGCTTGTCGATCGCGCCGTGTCTTCGACCGAGATTATCGACATCCTCAAGGTGGCGGGGATTCAGTCGCCCGACATCTCCATCCTCTCCGACGAGTTCCTCATGGAAGTCGGAAAGATGGAAAAGAAGAACCTTGCCCTTGAGGCCCTGAAGAAGCTTCTCAACGGCGAAATCGTCAGCCGCTCGAAGACCAATCTGGTTGAAAGCAAGGCGTTCTCGAACCGTCTGGAGGATGCCGTCGCCCGGTATCATGCAGGCGCCATTTCCGCCGTCGAGATGATCCAGGAACTGATCGAGCTCGCCAAGGAGATGAAGGCGGCTCGAACCCGCGGTGAGGACATGGGCCTGAGCCCGGAGGAAGTCGCCTTCTACATGGCGCTGGCGGAGAACGACAGTGCAGTGGAAGCCATGGGTGACGAGAAGCTACGCCTCATTGCCCATGAGCTGCTCGACCAATTGCGCAACAACGCGACCGTGGATTGGCAGCAGCGTGAAAGCGCCCGCGCGCGGATGCGTGTCCTGGTGAAGCGCATTCTCAAGAAGTACGGTTATCCGCCAGATTTGGCCGATGAAGCCGTGCAGACCGTTCTGGCGCAGGCGGAAATCCTACTCCGGGGCATGGCTGTCTGACCCAGGCGAGGGCAGCGCTGCCCCAATTGCGTTAGCGGCTTAGCCGTATGGCTTTGTTGCGCCGATGTTGAGCGT
Source organism: Novosphingobium aureum (assembly GCF_015865035.1). GTDB lineage: Bacteria > Pseudomonadota > Alphaproteobacteria > Sphingomonadales > Sphingomonadaceae > Novosphingobium > Novosphingobium aureum. The sequence continues at coordinate 36,599 of NZ_JADZGI010000006.1, forward strand.
AACAGCGTTCACGCCAGGCGCGGAAGTGCCGCGAGGATCACTGCGCGGATCCAGTGCGATCCACTGCCGCCCATAGGTCCGCGCCGCCAGATAGAAAACTGTGCCGTGGCATCCGACAACCATGCACTTGTCGCGCAGGTCGATCGGGGAGCCGTTTGCGCCAAAGCGCAAAATCTGGATCGACACGTCGACCCGCTGCTGCATTCCGCAGCACCGGCACTGCGATCGCGCCAACGCATTCGTGCGCGCGAGCTCGCCCCAGGTTGAAGCCCAACGCGGAAAAAGAGGGGCGATATCGGTCATTTGGAAAACCTACCAAGTCCTCGCTTCCACGTCCATTGGATCGACGGCACAATGCGGCACCACCGCCAGGACCTGTAATTCTAAACGGGTAGGCGTCGCTGGATTTCAACCCGCTGACTTTGCTTCTGGCCCTTTCCCCACAATGAAACGCTGACTTCGGAACGGCTGCGCATCCGGCCGGATGCGATCGGCATCGCGGTCGACCATCCCCAAAATTCCTTGCGCTCCCACCGTGTCGTTCCAGTAGCGTTCCAGCCAAGTCGCCTTTGAAAGCAGGCTTTCATCTTTGTGTTCTGCAATTCGCTTGGCGAGGTAGTGTCGGACCAATCGTGCGGGACCATCGAGCACAACGGTCCCCGCTCGTGGTGTAGGATCATAGGCCTGAAAATTGATGAGGTAGTGCAGATATTTGCGCTCTGGTTCCGCGTCGTCGTGCATCATCCAAAGCTGAAAACCTGACGCTTCAATGTCGGCACTGACCACCGGGCAAAGCATGATCGCCGGATGACTGACTTCCTTGCACTCCATGCGGTAGGCCTCGATCATGGCCGGCCCGAACATGAAGTGGCGGTCGTGATGAATTTTGCCGACAGTCAGGGCCCCTCGCACCATCACGTCCACGACAAGCAGATTTTCCGCAATCGTCACCAGATTCTGCAACATGCTTATCAGGGCGCGGGGACTGCGTTCGCACGAGAGTACGAGGCAGTCGCTGAAATAGGTGATGAGGGTGTCCGTCGCCGGGTTTTCGCAAGCAGTGTCTTTGAGCCGCTCAATGGCATCGACGACAGCCTTCAGGGCCATCTCATCATTGGCCGAGCGCTGGACCAAGTTTGAAAATCCGAGAAGGTCGACGAAGGCGACATATTTTTCTCGATAAGCAGGCGCCGTCATGCCGTGAGCGTACAAACTGCCCTGGATTTCGTCCACAAAGCCATAGACTATTTGCACCATGAAAATGGCGAGGACGCGGGAGCGACCTTCGGCACGGCTCTATCTCCGCTGCGCTCCGACCGAACCCGCTTCGCGGTTTCGTCCCATACGGGTGACGATCCTCGCTCAAAGATGAGGCGGCATAGCCGCCGCGATCGAGGTTGAGCGGCAAACAGCCAAGGGCTCCTGCCCTTTCGTTCCCCGAAGCGAAATAGACAAGACCGGGTTGCCGCCAAGTGCGGCCAGATCGGCGCGCCTGGCGCGCCGGGCCTTCTAGGCTTGCTGCCCGCACCACCTCCCGTCGATTTCGCTTTCCCCTCCCCATCCCGCGCTTCGCCAGCGGGTCAGAGCCGCCGCCGCAGGCAGACGGCACAAACCCACGAGGAGCGAAATTCCATGTTCGAGCAGCCAACCAGCGGGCAGGAGCTGATGACCCCGCAGCAGATTTCCGACATTTGCGAGGGCCGCGATCAGACGATTGCCATGTGGCTCGACCTTTACGACCATTACCACGACACTCGCGAGGCCGCAGGGCGGCTTTCTATCGCCGGTTCGCTTTCCCTCTCGACCAGTGGCGAGCGTTACGAAGACAAGCTGACCAAGGCTTTCATTTCCTCCAAGACCATCCGCAAACGCCACCGGGAAACCGGCGATTGCACGGAAATTCCGGCGCGCGAGAACTTCACGGCGGTTCTGACCCAGACTGTCGACCGGCGTTGCTGGACCGCGCTCATGGATCAACTCGGCTTTGACCAGTTGCTGGACGAGCAGGCCCGCCGCGAGTTTCACGATGGTTTGCGCGAGGCGCCCGCCGCCTTCACCTCCGAAAACTGTTCAGCCACCTTCGGGCATATCTGGGGAAACCGGCGCGAACTCTATTTGCGCGGCATCGCCAACGTCTTTGCCAAGCTGGATCGCCGCTTTCGCTCGCATGACGGGTTCAAGATCGGTTCGCGCCTGATCGTTGATCGCGCCCTGAACGAATGGGGCTCTTGGGATCGCTACGAGCGCCGCGACACCCTGCGCGACGTTGAGCGTGTCTTTCTCGAACTGGACGGCAAGCCGCCCGTCTCCGAACGCCAGAGCATTGCTCACCTTGTTACCGATGCAGCGCGCAACCGTGCCAACCTTCCGGCTGTCATTCATGGCGATTACTGGCGCGTGCGGATCTTCAAGAACGGCAACCTGCATATCTGGTTCGAGAACAAAGACCTTCTCGATGCCGTGAACCGGCTCCTGGCCGAATACTACGGCGAGGCCATCGGGGATGGATACGACACCAGCGAGGCCGACGATGCGCCGAGCTTCCACCTCACACCGGCCAAGAATTTTGGCGAGTTTTTCACGTCCGAGGAAGTCGCGCGGCAGGTCATGGAGCGCGCGGAAATTCGGGCGGGGCAGCGCGTCCTTGAACCGAGCGCCGGCAACGCGGCGCTGGCGAAGCCTGCCCGTGAGGCGGGCGCAGATGTGACGTGCGTAGAGATTCAGCCGGGCCTTGCGCATGAGCTGGGCGTGCTGCACGGCTTCGCCAATGTGATCGAGGGCGACTTTCTCGCCCTGGACCCGGCGCACTTCACTCCCTTTGACTGCATTGTGATGAACCCGCCATTCGACCGCGGCCGGGATTGTGACCATGTGCGCCACGCTTACGAGTTTCTGAAGCCGGGCGGTGTGCTGGTGGCGATCATGTCCGCGCGTGCCGAGTTTGCCGAGGACAAGCGGCATAAGGCACTTCATCGCCTTGTCGAGCAGGCCGCGCCCGTGTCCCGGTGGGGGCGCCAATCGAAGTGGTTCGACCTTCCCCCCGGATCGTTCGCCCATGCCGGAACCAACGTGAACACCGTCATTCTTGCCATTCGCAAGCCCGAGTAGGCGCGGGAGGCGCGCGCGGTTTTCCTTTCACCGCGCGCGTCGAACCCCGAAGCAGAGACGGCAAGCCGTCGCGCCAATTTCTTGAGTTCAGGGGCCTGTTCCGGCCCCCTGGCGCAAGGGCCAAGCCGTCTGCGCGCGTGCCGCGCTCCGCTTGGTGATCGCGGGGGTATCCCCACCCTTCCTACGCTTCGCTTCGTGCAGGGCGGGTGATCCCCCTCCCCCGCGATCAGCCCGAATTTGCGCCATTCCCCGGCCCGCTTCGCCAGCAGGCAGAAGCCGATGGTGCCCATCGCCTTCGGCTCCATCGTAAGAAAAAGGGAAACAAGCACATGACCAATTTCGCAGCAATGCCCCCCGAGCAGCGCGCCGAATACGCGGAGCGCGTAGCCGTTCTGAACGATGCGCTTCGGGCCGACCTGAGCAATCCCCAGCGTGGCCGCGTCGTCCTTACCGATGGCATTCGCGCCATGATCGAGGACACCGACCTTTCGCCGTTCTGGTTCGACACTGCCAACGTCTTGCGGATCGTGACGGATTTCGCGGACTTCACCGAAGACAACAACCCGCACGGCGAGCGTGATTTCGGGGCTTTCGAGTGGAAGGAAACCCGCTGTTTCTGGAAGATCGACTATTACGACAACGCGCTTGAGGGCGGATCACCGGACCCGGCTGACAACGATGTGACCATGCGCATCATCACGATCCTTCGCGCCGACGAATACTGATCGGTCAGCATCGAGGGCGGCGCAGGCGTCGCCCTCCCCTTCCCCCATTCTCAAGGAATTTCAGACCATGACCACCACTCTCAAGCTGTCGCAGCTTCGCCTTTCACCCCTCAACGTCCGCAAGGTCGAGCCAACCGGCATCGAGGCCCTGGCCGACGACATTCACGCGCACGGCCTCATCCAGAACCTTGGCGTTTACGAGGAAGGCGGCAAGTTCTGGGTCTTTGCCGGGGGGCGCCGCTTTCGCGCGCTCGAGTTGCTCAAGAAGCGCAAGGACGTGACCGCTGCCTTTCCCGTCCCCGTCATCATCAAGGACAAGGCCGAGGCCATCGAGCTTTCGCTGGTAGAGAACACCCAGCGCGAGAACATGCACCCAGCGGACGCGGTGTCCGCATTCGCCCAGCTTCGCGACGAGGGCGGCATGAGCGCCGAGGATATTGCGGCCCGCTTTGGTTACAGCACTGGCCATGTCGCCAAGTTGCTCCGTCTCGGCAGTCTGGCTCCTGCCCTACTGGAAGCCTTCGCCGCCGATACGATCGGGATGGAAGCCGCCCAAGCGCTCACCATGAGCGAGGATCACGCCGCGCAGATCGAGGCATTCGAGCGTTGCGGCAACAGCCCCGCCGCGATCCGCCGCGCCCTCACGACCGAGAAGGTTCGCACCGATTCCGCAGTTTGCCGCTTCGTTGGGCTCGATGCATACGAGGTCGCAGGCGGCACGATCACCCGCGACCTGTTCGGAGAGACAGGTTACGCCGATGACCCGGCCTTGCTGGACGAGCTGGTGAACGCCAAGCTGGACGGCATTCGCGCGGGCTTTAAAGCGGAGGGTTGGAAGATCGTCGAGGTTGTCGCCGAGGCTCCCCACGACATTTACAATCGCGGGTATCTGCGCCCCGAGACGCGCGAGGCGACCGACGAGGAAGCTGCCCAGCTTGCCGCGCTCAATGCGCAGATTGAAGCATTGGAAGCCGAAGGCGGTGAGGACAGCGAGGAAGCCGCCAGGCTGTTTGAGCAGCGCAACGCGATTACGGAAGGCTTCGAGGCGTTCACTGACGCGCAGAAGGCCAACGGCGGGGTTTGTGCCTATATCGGCTACAAAGGCGATTTGGTTCTGCGCCACTGGACCGTTTACGTCGAGCGGCCCAGCGCCAAGGTCGAGGAAACCGGCCCCTACGCTGCAAGCATGATCGAGCGTCTGACGGCCATTCGCACGATGGCGCTGCAACAGGAAGTTGCGGCCCAGCCTGCCCTTGCCCTCGATATTCTGCTGGACAGCATGACCGCGCAGTTGCTCCATGGCCTGCACAGCTACGACCTTGCCGCTGACATTCACCCGACCGTTGCCCGCCACACGGTCGAGCAGGACATGCTTGATAGCAGCCGCCTTGCTGACCTTCCTGCCCAGCTTGTCGAGCAGTTCGCGGACATTCCCGCCGATGGCCGTTTTGAGGCGATCCGCGCGATGGACGAGGCGGACAAGATGCAGTTGCTCGCCGCACTGGTGGCGACCACGCTCAACGGCACGACCTACAACCACGGCGGAATCGGTGCGCGGCAGGTCACCGCTGACACGTATGCCGAGGCTGCGGGCCTCGATCTTCGCCAGCACTGGAACCCCGGCCAGCCCTTCTTTGACCGGCTTACGAAGACGAGCCTTCTTGCGATCCTGGCCGACGAATGCGGGGAGGATGCCGCCGCGAATTGCGCCAAGATGAAGAAGGGCGACCTTGCCGTTGCCGTCAACGAGCGGCTTCCTGTTGGCTGGTTGCCCGAACCGGCGCGCCGCTTTACACCTCTTCTCGAGCAGCTCACGGACGAAGGCGAAATGTCCCAGGTTGCTTGATGTGCTGGCCGGTGGAGCATGTCGCTCCACCGGCCTCCCTTCCTCCTGAAATCGGGGAGTGACAGGATGAGTGTTCCTGAAGATTCATGTGATCCGATTAGCGTGCAGCTAACACAGCTTGAAATGAGCCGGATTTGCGGTGCTTTGATGGAATCGAGCGATTACGCGATCCTTTACGCCAACGAGGTAAAGTCGTCGGCAAAAGCGGCTTATCAAGACCCTGATGCGGCAACCAGCATGGAAAGGTATGCAGATGATCTTCTCAATCTGCGGGAGAAGCTGCTGCCGTTAATTCCATCGCCGGGTTTTGAGCAGATCAAAGCTGCAAATGGGTAATGCCTGCAAGGCGGCCCCTCGAAGCAACTAGACACAGGCGACCAGTGGCTATCCTAGATGCTGTGAATATGGACGTTACGGTTCATCCTGTTCACATGTTACGTCCTTCTTCACCGGTCGTCAGTGACCAGTCTAGGAACGAGATGCCTGCGACTGGTCGCTATAGACGTTGGTGACCGGTCGGAAAATTTGCAGACTGCGACTTTGCAGGCCATGTTGAGCCTCGAAAGGTAATCGCAGTGTCCGACGAAAACACAGTTCCTCCGCCTCCCCCGCCCGCGCCGAACGTCATTGCTATGCCGCCGCGTGTCGCAAAGGATGATCGCAATAAGTCGCAACGAAAATTCGGCAAGCCTGTCATCGACTATGGGTTCGCCATCGTTCCGTCTTTGCTCATGCAGGCTCAGCACCGCTTGGGGCTGAATCCGGTGCAGTTTAATATCATCTTGCACTTGATCGATTTTTGGTGGGACGCAGAGAAAAGGCCTTTCCCTAAAAAAGAAACCCTCGCCGAGCGCATGAACATGAGCGAACGGCAAATCCAACGGCATATTGCCGAGCTAGAGAATGCTGGACTGGTGAAGAGGATTGGTCGGACCAAAAGAGGTCATGGTAAGATCAGCAATGAATATGATCTGACCGGCCTAATAGATCGACTTAAGGCGTTAGAGCCCGAGTTCACAGACGTTAGGGAGGAGAACAAGAAGAAGCGTAAGAACGTTGGTCTTCCTTCCCATAAACGAAAGGCATGATTTTTTACAGCTTCGCAGTGTAGCTCAGAGGATAGAGCCCTTGGTTTCTAGGTATATAGTGGATTTAGCATTTTCACTCATACCGCTGAGGAGGTCGTAGGTTCAAGTCCTACCACTGCGTTCTTTTCAATCTTGTAAATGTCAGAGTTAAGTGTCGCAGAAGCGGATGCGCGAAGCCTGGATGCAGACTGGTTCAGACGGGGCCGGAATGATCACCATCGGGCCGATGGCGGAATGTCTGTATCAGCTCTGGGTGGCGGGGATAGCTGACGCTTACGCCCAGGCAGATCGCGACCAACTTGGGGCCGTCACATAAAAGGGGCACAGATATACGCTCTCATGACTGCCATCCGAGATACTGCCCGAGTTTACCCCTTCGCTGGCCGCAAGACCAGCGTTCGTATTGACCTTGGCGGGTGTGCCAACGGGATAGCAGAGTGTGCGACAAACCCTGTCGCTTTGACCGGCTGTACGGAAACCTGAAACCGGGGGTTTGCCGACACCCGACCGCGTTAGCGTATATCTGGGGCCGTTCTATGTGCTGACCCCAACTTACGACATTCAGCCGCTAGGCCGTAAACGACCGCGCAAGCTGAAGCCTGCCGTCCGCCGGGGGAGGAACCGGCCCGGCAGCTAAGCGCCTCAAATACGGTCGTTAGACCGGCCCACTGGCCCGCCCAGAAGCCGCTATTCGTTCACGAGATATAGCGGCTGCAATTAGGGGGAACGGATAGTAATGGTCATCGACGAAGGGACCAAGCAGGCCGCAATCTCTACGACGACGTCGGTTCTTGGTTACGGTGCGGGCTCGTCCTGCGCGGGAGCCTCGGGCGGTTCTGGAGGCGCCTGCCGCTTCGCAAGGCGATCCTGCCACGCCTTTTGGAACGCCGGCCCTTTGCTGTCGGGCGGGGTCGCGGGGCGGTGTACGAAGATCGGCACCGGTGCGGGCAGTTCAGGGCCGATGACTACAGCCTCGCCCGGTGCAAGCATGGGCACGAACTGAGCGGCACCGCGGTCGAGATCGCCACAGGCGCGCTCGACCGTCTCGCGGTCCTGATCATTGGTCAGGCGGTGGACGATAAGAGTGCCAAGTTGGCTGAGCACGTCCGGCGGCACGTCGCGTGGGCGCTGGGTCGCGAGCACGCACGTCAGCCCATATTTTCGTCCTTCCTTGGCGATAATGCCAAAGGAGTCGAGTTTGATCGACGCATAATCGTCCCCGACGGTCCGGCCGAGAAATTGATGGGCCTCATCAAGGAACACCACCAGAGGGTCGGTCCGAAAACGATTAGCGCGCGCCTCGCTGAGCAGAAAGCGTCCGATCACGTTGAGAAGGATCTCGCGTGTATTATGCTCAAAACGCACCTCCTTGAAGGACACCACGGCGACATCTCGCGCGTCGTCCTCGAAGAAAGCGCGAAGTTCGTCGACGAGCGAGACTCCGTCCTGTCCGAAGACGCATTGCAGTTCTTGCGACGCGAGGAGCGTGTTGATCCGCGCAGTCAGGCTTTCGCAGAAGGCGACACTGCCTTGGTCGGCATTGCCGAAATGGCCTGGCTCACCGGTCAGATAGATGCATTCGGCTCGGATCTGCTCTGCGAGGCGATGAATGTCGAAGGCGCATCCAGGCGCATGCAGCGTGACCGCGTGATCACGCACGGCCGTGAGGAATGGCGCGCGCGGCTTCGTGCGTTTGATGATCGTTCCGTCCACGACAGTGACGCCCTGCGAGATGGCAGCCCCCATTGCGCTTACCAGCTTGAGACTGCGGATCGCTTCGCGCAGCTTGGGTCCCTGGCTCTGTCCCGATGGCCGGAACAGCGAAAATAGATCGTCCTCTGTCATGTGCCGATAGGGGAAATACGCTAACTCCTGACCTGCAGTCGGCTCCGCAAAGGTGAATACCGTGTCGACACAGGCGAGGTCGGAAAACTCACCGGTCGGATCGAGAACGATTGCCTTGCCGCCAGCGGCCTTCACCTGCTCGACCAGCGTAGCGACTGTCCAGCTCTTGCCTCCCCCGGTCGCGCCAAACACCCCGCAATGACGTCCAAAGAGGCGATCGGGGGGCAGGCAGACATCAACCCCGTCGGCGGCGTCGATCCGGCCGATGCTTAGGGTCAGATCGTCTGATCCTGCAACCGCATTGCGGATCAGGGTCGCGAGAAGCTGGGGCTGGGCGAGATAGACTGCGTCACCGATCTGCGGGAACTGGACAAGGCCTCGCTTCAGCCTATTGGAACGCTGTTCGACAGCGGCGAGCAGCTGCACCCGCCCGATCGGGTTGACCGTACCGCCATCGCCTACCTTGGGCTCGACGGTCAGCCGCTCGCCGTCGGGCAGGCGGGTCTCGACGATGCGACCAAGTATGAAGGATTGCTCGCAATCGATAAACACGAAGTCGCCGACCGCTCCTAACGACGTTCCCCGGCTTTCGCGCCCCGGCACGGCGTTGGGCAGGTTCATATGGACATGGGACGCCGTGACTTGGGTCACCGTACCGACGTAGCGATCGGTCTCGATCGGATTGATCGGGTTCATCCCGGACCCGCCGCATCTTGCTGGATAGCGCGCATGCGCTGGATATGTCGCTCGCGGTCGGTTTCGCCGATCAGGTCCGGCATCGCGGCGGCGAGATCCTGGAACCGGCCGTTCATCAGGTGCACACGGGCATCGCCACTGTCGGCTAGACGCCGGAACCGCGTAAGAAAGTGGTTGGGAAGCTCGGCCTTGCCCGCCAGATCGTGGGCCCCGAGCAACAGCTGCTCGTCGGGGATGAAAGCGATGTCGCAGATCGCGAGCCGCAGCGACATGTTGGATTCGATCGCGGACATGATCGGACTGCTGATATGATCGTCATTGAACCCGAACCCGGAAATCAGGAGCGCGGTATCTGGTTCGCGCAAGGCCGCCTGGAAGGCCGAGAGCATGTCGAGATAGGGCGCATCGAAACTCTCCTGATATTTGCTCGAACGCGGATAGATCAGGACCGGCTTGCCGACCTGCGCGCGCGTGCGCAGGATGTCGCCTTCGACACGGCGCCAGTCGATCGAGCCATGCAGCTTGTAGAATTGCAGGACATTGGCAACATAGTCGGGGTTCTCGCGGTGTCCCTCCCGACGCACGATATCGAGATCGAAATGGGTGCGATCGTAGGTTTGGTCGAGATTGTGCGAAAAACCGTCGATCAACGTGAAGCGTGATCGGCGCGCGACCTCTTCAAAGCAGAGGTCATAATTAGTTGTGAAGAGTTTGGCGCGGGGTTTGCGCACCCCACGGCGTCCGATTTTGCGGACCAGAGCGTCATGAGCGTCGAGGCCGCTCTCTCGATCGATGAAGTCGACGCGCGCTAGGATTGCTTGCTCGGCGGTTTCGACAAAAGCCTGCATGGATAGCACGGGCTCGCTAGTCTCACCGTCATGAAGTTCGAGATAGAGTTTGCATAAGGTGAGCAGCTTCTCGATATTCTCGCTCACGCGCTCGGCGCCGAAGCTGTCAACGATCGCATCGAAAACAGCGTCGCCCGCCGCAGCGCGCACAGCGACCCAGACATCCCACATCCCCGCCGGTGTCGGTCGCCCTTGCGGATTGCTGACGCCGAAGGACGAGCCGGTGCCGGTGAGGACTACCAGATTGGTGGCGTTGAGGATGTTCAGCAGCACGCTGCCGACCGCGTTGGCCGACCCTGGGACCGGCTCATCGTCGGGATCGCCCTCCATGTTGACTGCCGCCCGCCAGCCCGTGCCCGGGACATAGAGTCTGATATTCGCAGCATTGGCAGCACGGCCGTCCCAGAATGGCATTTGAATCCCTGTTGTCGTTCACCCTGTCTCCAGGAGCTTCGCGGGCTTTTGGGCTAAAGGAAAGCGATAGTTCTTACAATGCTACGGCCGCGTCCCATGCTTGCGACATTACGCTTGCAAAGTCACCATCTCGGACGGCTCGGCGGATATCTTCACCTTTAAGAGGAATAATCAATAAATCCTCACGGCTTCCTCGCAACATTTCTTTATTTATAGTTTCTGTAAAGCCATTCCAAGAAATCAAGAATCCTAAGGTGGTGCGCTGACTTCTGTTTTCTAGCTTTGAACGAAATATTACGAACTCGTTCTTACCGCATCGACCAGACCAGTTTTTACATTCGGCCAGTATGAGAGCACCCTCTCGTCTCAGCCTCGGTTCATTGCTGTCGTTGATGATCGAAATATCAATTTCTTCAGTTTCGGTGAGGATACGTTGGTTCACCGTCATCCCTGGCACGGTTTCGAACAGTCTAGCGCATAGCTCCTCTAACGAGCGTCCTTTAGCTTGATTGTTAGATGCGTTCTCCACGGCATCCACGAGATCGTCTAAATCGAGACTCCCCCAGCCCGAAAGGCGAGCTGCTATTTCGGCAACACGTTTCCCGACCTCATCCGCTGCGTGCGCAGCCGCTTCCTCTACCTGTTCTGCGATTTTGCGAACTTCGGCATATGCCTTTGCAAGGTTGGTTTCTGATGTTGAAATCTCAAATCGCAAAGCGACGTAGGCGCCATCATCGTCTTGATAAGTGACTTCCGCATCACCGCACGACTTTTGTCTGGCTTCAACCGCTCGTCGCACAAGATCTAGATATTGCTCAAGTCCAACTGGCGAATACCAATATTTTCGGGTCCATGTATGGTCTGCTTCTCCTACAAGGACGTTCGCACGACGATATAGGGTTCCGCTCCATGCCATGCGATGAACGTTGCCGTCGATTTCGCCGATCTGCACCCCACATCCGTCCTGGATGTCGTCTATGTTCAAATCTTTGAGGACGGCAGGTGGTAGGAATGATGGCTCGTCGATTTCCGCGCCTTTAAGAATTTGTCGAGCATCCTTCGCCTTCATGCGCATTCAATCCTGCCTACGGTCAGAATTTCACATAGTTAGCGCAGGAGGGCTGGACACGACAGCCTTGGCTCTAATTTCCTTTTCAGCATCCTTTCGGGGCTCTCGCGAATGATAGCTCTCGGCTGAACCCGCCGTTGGACGAGGCCCCTGCGGATGGCTGTTTTGTCCCACCCTCGGTCGCAAGCGGACTGACCGATCATGGACTCGCCATTTTTCCAATTGAATGACCAACAAGGGGCGCAGTGCGCTCAATTTGACCCGCCAGGTCAGTCAACTAAACGGTCGTTTAGTTGACTGACAACTCCCGCAAAATTCAGGCGCGCAGGAGTGGCTCATTTCCGCGTATTGTGCACTGCACAAAATCTGCGAATTTTCCGGTAGTCAACTTATCTGAAAAAATTTTCAGCTAAGTTGACAGAATTGTCCATCCGGTTCAGATTCGAACAAATCAAGAACCGGAAGGACACTGACATGACCCATCAGTTCATCGTTCGGATGCCGCCCGGACTGCGTTCTGCTCTCAAGGAGCGCGCGGTCGAAAACCACCGCTCGATGAACGGGCAGGCCATCTATGAAATTGAGGCGGCCCAATGAAGCTGGGATATGCGCGCGTCAGCACCGGCGAGCAGAACATGCGATTGCAGATCGACGCGCTTCGCGCAGCAGGTGCGGAGCGGATATTTGAGGACCATGGCGTCTCCGGCTCAACGGTCTTCAAGCCTGCTTACACCGAAATGCTGAAGCTCGCCCGGGCTGGCGATGAGATTATAGTCTGGCGCCTGGATCGCCTGTCGCGCTCGCTCGTGACCCTCATCACCGAGCTTCAGCTGCTCGGTGAATTGAAGGTAGGCTTCCGGTCCCTATCCGAGGAGCTTGAAACGGTGACGCCAGCGGGGCGCCTGTTTTTCCATATGGTCGGTGCCTTCGCGCAGTTCGAGCGTGACGTTATTCAGGAACGTACCAACGCGGGACTTCTCGCGGCTCGAAATGCCGGCACAAAGTTGGGCCGTCCCCCGGTGATGGACGATGCGCGTTGGAAGCAGGTCAAGGAGCTGATCGAAGGCCCCGCTGCTATGAAGGTATCGGCGGTCGCGAAGCTGGTCGGCGTGACGCGCCAAGCGATCTACAAGCGGCTCGATGCCGAGAAGAAGGCGGCTGAAGTCGCTTAGTTATCCCCTGCCCTGCCCTGCCCTGCCCTGCCCTGTACTGAAGTCGGTTCCATCTCGGGCATTCTCCCGGTCGGATCACGATGCCTGTGCGGTGGTAAGCGGGTTCCGTAATCGCGCGGCAAGGCCGTGTCCTTCGCTTCGTTGCTGTTTGACGCATTTGGTGTCCTCGCCTTCCTAAGCGGGCCTGGGCCTTTGGCCCCAAGCAGAAAAGCGGCGTGTAGCGCCTACGGTTTCCGCGCTGCGGACCCTCCGTCTTTCAGCTTGCCCGCGTCAGGCGGTCCACCTCTCGAATTGCGTCAGCAACTTGAGAGCGAAGGATAAAGACCATGCAGAACATCGCAGAATTTCGGATCATCGGCCGCGTCGGCAAGATCGAGATCAAGGACAAGGTTGCGTTCCTTGATGTGGCAGCAAATTACAGCCGCAAGGTCGATGACCAGTGGGAAGACGACCCGCACTGGAACCACCTCACCCTCTTCGGCAAGAACGTCGAGCGGGCGAAGAAGATCGGCAAGGGCGACCTCATCCACGTCACCGGCCGCGTCCGCCAAAGCCGCTTTGAGCGTGAGGGCCTGCGCGAGTACCGTGTTGATCTGATCGTCGAGCGCCTTGCGGTCCTGATCCGTAACGGCGGCCCAGCGGATCGTGACCACGAGGACGATTGACCGGATAAGGGCGGCGCGGTGCGTCGCCCTTATCGGATAATCTAAATTACCGGATATTTAAAATTATCGGATTTTTATAAAAACCGGGTAACGTTCGAAATCTGGTATTTTGGGATACCCGGTCTTGTCAAAAACCGGGTATTTTATTAAACCCGGTAATCTGTAAGACCGGGTAAGCGTTCAAAGCCGCTTCCGATTATCCGGTAATTCTAAATACCAGATAACCTTAAGCGGTTTGAGGATAGACAATGCCGACCATAGCTATCGCGTCGCCCAAAGGTGGGGCGGGTAAGAGCACCACCGCCGTAATCCTGGGGACCGAACTGGCTCATGCTGGCGTACCAGTGACGATGCTCGATTGTGACCCGAACAAGTCACTCACCTTATGGGCCGCGCGTGGGACAGTGCCCGACCGGATAAAGGTTCTGACTGACATTACCGAATCCGACATTATCAAAACCATTCGCGAGCACGATCGCGATGGGCAGATTGTCATCGTTGACCTTGAGGGTGTGGCATCACGCCTTATGTCACGCGCGATCTCGCAGGCCGACCTCGTGATCACGCCCATGCGTGCCACAACCCTTGATGCCATGATTGGAGCACGCACGATCGCGCTCATCCAAGAAGAAGAAGAGGCGTTAGGGCGCTCTATTCCGTTTGCGATTGTCTTCACTATGACGAAGGCTATCCGATCGAAGCAGCATTCGGGGATCGAAGCCTCATTGAGCGATCAGGGTGTTGACGTGATCAAGCCCGAGTTGATGGAACGAGCGGCCTTCTCAAGCTTCTTCGAATTCGGCGGAGATCTCTACTCGATGCCGGCGCAAGGCAAAATCGAGAACGCGCAAGAGAACGCTTCTGCGTTCGCGAAAGCCGTGTTTGAGCGACTGGTAGGGGAGGGGGCTGATGCCTGAGGACAAGCCTTTCAGCATCAATGTTGGGCAACTTAAGGCGAGGCCAAAGCAGGCCGATCAAAGCCGCGTCGAGGCAGTCGACAGGGCCGCGGCCGAACATGGCTTCGTCCAGCGCGAACCTGGCGGGAAACGTGGACGGCCCAAAAGTCCGAGGACGGGGCAGGTCCATGCCAAAGTGCTTCCGAATGTCGCTGATGAAATTTCGCAAGAAGCGCAGCGTCGGGGTGTAACTCAAGGTGTGCTTATTGAGGAGGCTTGGGCCGCGTACCTCGAAAGCAACGGAAGGCGCTGACAAAGAAGGAGCGAGGGCAGCAGTCGGGTGCAACCGACCGCCGCCCTCTGATCACAACCGCAAAACTGGAGTTTGCGAATCATGACTGAAGACGACCTAGCCGTGTATCTGCGTCCACGCGAATCCGAATGGACCTTGGCCCTGGAACGCTATCGCGATGCGTGCGCGGTGATGCGTCGTGTGATCGATCAAGCCGAAGCTGAAGGGAAGGACCTTCCGTCTGGACCTGAAGATGCTCACGAAGCGGCAGCGCGTGCCTTGATCTTAACTCCCGGAACGCACCTCCTGCATGTTGCGCAGAAAGTGCGAGCCCTGGACAACCTGCTCGGATTGTCTGCAAACTGGCCCGGTCTAGCCGATGTTTTGATCCATGATCTGATGCAGCTCATCGGCACTAGCGATGGTGAGCAGGCGTTCTTGCCAAGCTCAATCATGTTCATGCCGACGAGGACTGTCGCTTGATCTGGCATCTGGAAGCGCGATTCGGAGCTTATGCTTCCCGGATCGCGCTTCCTGCCCGTCGTGCATGGCAGGCGCATGGTGAGTTATGTCGCGCCATATGAGTGGGCCGACCATAGGCAGCGACCACATCAAGGCAAACATGAACGCCTTTCGCACGGACACGAAAACTGCCGTGAATGGGAGCGCGACAACTCCGATAAGAAACCAAAGGAACGATAGCGCGGCCATGTTCGTGGCACCCCTTTCAAAGCGGCCCTAAGCCCGACGAGCTCAGGTTGCTTCCAGCGCTTCCAGATGGCGCGCTATGCTCTCGCCGCCATGCTTCTCGATCGCCTTTGCAATCACCTTTGCCTGGCTTCGATCCATGGCCGGGATCTTCACTCGACCGAGCGCCGTCAGGAAGATTTCTCGCCCAGCGTCCTTCGCTGCGAGCGTAGCAGCTTTGGCTCGTTCATCGAGTTCCGCGAGTTCACGTTTGAGCTGTTCCCGGCGGGCTTCAATTGCGGTCAGATCGTCGGTCTTAGCAGCCGGTCGAGCCATGACTTACTCCAGTAAAAGATGGGTGGGATCGGCACGAATCATGGCTCAGGTTGGTTTTGATTGCCAGAATGGGTTTCTGAAAATCCAAACAAATTGACGCGCGCCAAGGGCGCTCAGTCTCACCGGAATATGGTGTGCTTAGGGCCCTCTTGGTGGGGCTCTGGCGCTCCCGCTTCAAAGCCCATTTCCGCTTCCACGTTTTCCGGCAGATTCCCTTGAGAGGGAAGGGTGTTTGTTGTAGGAAGGAGTAACGGTTAGGTATGGCAGGATATGCCAATTGGCACCAATGTAAACATTTGGTGTTTGGCGCCGCTGCACGGGGCTTTTGGTTCATGATCGTTAGTACGCGCATGTCCGACGAACTGGTGGCCGAGATTGATCGTCTCGCCGTCGCACAGGGGCAGAGCCGTGCGTCGTGGATCGCCAGCACCTTGCAGCGCGCGGCGCTGTCCTCTGAGAACGACAACTTGCCCGTGACTGAAGTGCAGGGCAGGGGCCATCCCGACGACTATGTGCGCGTCACTGTTCGTCTTCATCGCCACGAAATCGAGGCGATCGAGGATGTAGCCGGGCCGTTGCACCTCACCCGAAACGAGTGGATCAAGCGCACCTTGCGTTGGGCGCTTTGGGACAAGGCGGGGGCGCTCCGGCTTGCGCCCGTGAGCCAGACCGAGCTTGGCAAGCTGCGTAAGCAGATCCTCGCGATTGGCCGAAACATCAATCAGGCGGTGCACGCGATGAACGCAGCGAACCAGCCTGAAAGCCGCCTCGAATTGCATCGCGTGGCCGCGCAGTTTCTCGAAACCTGCGCCGACCTGAAGGCGGTGGTATTCAAGACCCGGCGCGAGCTTTCCTCCTATGTGGGCGGCGAAGTCGGATACTGGATCGAGGCTCACAAGGCGCAAGACGAGGACGGGCAGGGATGAGCTTTCGCTTCACACCCGGCACGCTCGACAGCCTCGCGGGCGTCTATGCGCCGCCCAAGAAGCGCAAGCCAGGAAGCGGCGGTGGGAAGGCGTCAGCTCCAAAAGCGGGTGGAACGCTCCTTGCCTTCGCGGTCTCTTCAATGCTTCCTTCCCCGTCCAAACCGAGGAGCGAGAATCGACCCAGCGCACAGGCCAAGCATGCTTTTGGCGGTAGCACTTCGGCGTCCGCAACGGGGCGCGCCATTCGGTCCATGGAGCGCACGGCGCGGCGCGCGCCGGAGGTCGTGGTGCGCGTGACCGGACGCCAGCATGGTGGCGGGCATGTCCTTGCAAACTTCTCCTACATCAGCCGTCTGGGGCATGGCGAGGACGTCCAGGTGCCTCTCTACACGAGCGATGGCGACGTCCTTCGGGATGGACAGGACATGCGCATTCTTGCCCAGGACTGGCAGGAGTGGGAAGTCGGAGGCGATGATCGGCGCAAGGGCGCGACCTCGATTTCGATGGTTCTTTCGATGCCGGCAGCGACCGAACCCGAGGCGCTGAAGGCGTCGGTGCTCGATTTCGCGCGCGAGGAATTTGCCAATCGCTCCTGGGTTGCCGCTCTCCACGTCGACCGCGATCACCCGCATGTTCACCTGACAATTGCACGTCGCGATCATGATGGGCGGCGCTTCCATCCGAACCGTGATGACCTCTTTCGGTATCGTCAGCGGTTCGCCCAGAAGCTGCGTGATCGTGGAATAGAGGCGAACGCGACGCCGGCACGGGCGCGCGGGATCGATCCTACGCACGAGCCAATTGCGGCGAAGAAGATGCGCGAAAAGGGGCTGGTGCCGCGGATAGACAAGAGCCGGGCCGAACGTGCACAGGGGTTCCGCGATAGAGGCATGCCCGATCCGGTGAGGCAGGTCTTGGCCGAGCGCCACGCGACGGTTTTGCAGACCTACGCCAAGTCGATCATGGAGCTGTCTTCGTCTCCCTCGCTGTCCGATCAGGTGACGGCGCAGACGCTATCCAAGTTCATCGAGGCGATGCCCGATCCAGAGAGCAATTCGGAGCGGGCGGCGCGGCTCAGGCTTGAAAGAGAGCGTGGGTTGCGACCGGTCGAAGATCGCGATCCAATTGCCCTGGCGCTTGCGAAATATCAGCAGCGTAGTCTCGGCGCCCAGGAATCGGAACAGGCGGAGGCGGGTGTCCGGCCATCTGACAAGCTGAGCGGCAATGCGCTCGATGATGGCGTCTCGGATAGGCTCAAGGCCTTCATTGAGAAGGCTGGCGAAGATAAGTCCGGAGAGGCCGTCGATCGAGCCGATGACATTCTCCGGCGTGTTCGCGAACGTGACCTGGAGCGCCAACAGCGTGACATTGATCGGTCCAAGGATCGAGGAGGGCCCCAACGATGACGGATGAGGGCACGCGCCTTGCTGTCGCGGCGATCCTTGAAACCGTGATGGCAATGCAGTCCGAAATGGCGGCGATGAATGCCAGGCAGGTCGAGATCCTCGACCGCTTGAACCATATCGATGCCGGGCTCGCGACGACGACAGACCTTGTGCCGATGTTGGAGATCATTCTCGCGCGCCTTATTGAAGACCGGGATCGTCAGGCCGAGGGCTTTGAACGGACCGCCGAACTGGCCGCTTTCGCCCATGCCGCCGCGAGTGGGCAGGGGGCACCGTTGCCGGACGAGGTTGCAGATCACGCATTATTGAAGCGTTTTGCCTATCTGC
>NZ_JADZGI010000007.1 GCF_015865035.1 Novosphingobium aureum
CCGATCCCATCTCGAACTCGGCCGTGAAACCTGACAGCGCCAATGGTACTTACGCTCAAGCGTCGGAAGAGTAGGACGTCGCCAGGCATTGAAGCCGGCGTGATCAAAAAACCCATCACAATGACAACATACGAGGGCCAAGGGATCTATCCCCATGGCCCTCTTCGTGTCTCTCAAAAGAACACGAACGATATCGCCAAACGAAGCCAAAGGCTTCGCAACGCCAAACGGCCGCCCGAGCTTATGCGAGGATAGCCAAGGGCCCGAACAGGACCGCCGGCGCTTGAGGCAATACAATTTGACGCGGGGTGGAGCAGCCCGGTAGCTCGTCAGGCTCATAACCTGAAGGTCGTAGGTTCAAATCCTACCCCCGCAACCAATCTTTCCAAACACTTACGACGCAGGCGCCAAGGGCGCCTTTTTTTGTGTCCGCACCAGGGACGCAACAATTGCCCTAATTCCCATGGCGCGACTGCGGACTATGGTTGCTGCTGGAGCGCCTGCCATTTTGGTGCCCGCAGGCTCGGACGCCTTAGCCCAGCGTCAAGTCACCGTTGGGTGCAAAGCCGACCGTGATCCCCGCAGCGCGCAGGTCATTCAACGTAACCTGAGCCGCGGCCCCGGCCGAGCCTTGCAGATGCGCGTAAAGGGCGGGTTCCATCTGCGGTTGCAGAGCCTGGAGGATAGCGGAGAGGCGTACACTGAACTCGCCGTGGACGACATCCGGCTGCTCGAGGCTGGCGCCCGCGATGAGCAAGGTTATCGCACCCGCCTGTACGCCGTTGACGCGTAGTGGGAGATCGATCTCGATCCCCTGTGCTGTCTGTCGATAGACACCGGCATGGCGCGCGGTTGCGCGGATGGCCAAGTCATCCGTCAATGCCGTTTGCGGTGCGGAGGCGATTGCCGTTTCGCTCGAGGGTGCGATAGCAGACGCTGCCTGTGTTGCAATTGGTACCGTTGCGGCTTTGAGGCTGGGTGCATTCACCGATGTCGCGACCTCGGAAAGCAACGTCTCGCTCGCAACGGGATCATGGTCCGCTGGTGTCGAGGCTTGGCGGGCCATGCTCTCGCGCAGGACCTGAGGGTCGACCCGGGTCAGGGCAGGAATTCGGCGCCCGATTGCCGGTTCGTCCGATGCCTGTGTTGCACCAACGCCAACCCGGGCAAGCCTCGTAGACCCTGCAGCCGAGCGACCGGTCGCAGCTACCTGCGTTGAGCCGGGTTTGCGCGCTGCCGATGCGGTAGAAACCACATCATCCAGGTCGTGCGAGGGCCGGCCGAGGATCCATGCCATCGCCTCGGGACTGACGCTCGATCCAAGATCCCGGCGTGGCGGGTTGCGCAATGCAGCGGCAATCGATTCTATCGAGGGACCGTCTCCCTCGGACGCGAAAGCATCGCCTTCCTGTAGGCCTTCGGGGGCCCGGGTTATGCCGTCACCGGTAGCGGCGGTAAGGCTCTTCGCTTCTGCAGATTCGCGGGCGGTTGTGGCCTTCGCAGCCACTGTTGCCTGGCCCATCGACTTCGGGACAGTCGCTGGCGCCGGGCTGGCAGACGGTTCTGCAAGAGTGCGGCCTGACGATGGCCCTGGCTCAGGACCCCCGGGCGCCTTCGCAACCGCCTTTGCCTGCTTAGGGGCAGGATCGGGGCCTGGTGCTTTTGAGCTGGCCGCCGCAGCGCCGCGTTCCGGCTTCGCGAGGACAGCTGGTGCGGCGGGGGACGCGATCGGTGCCACCGGGCTGACCATCGCGAAACGTGGAGTGGGTAGCGCCGTAGAGGTCTTTGGCGCGGGCGCGGGCTTGTTCTCAGACACGACCGGCGCTGGCGTCGATAAAGCGGACGCACGCTCCGCTTCGGTCTGGGGAGGATCATCGACGGTGGACTTGTCCGCCGCGGAAAGCTCAGGCTGAATGGTCGGGGGAGCGAAGGACAGCGATGCGTATGCATCGGGCTCTACGGGGGGCGTGCCGGTCTCTGCCAAGGCCGCCGAGGTCTTCGCAGACTCTGGAACCGGGCTTTCGGTTGGCTCGCGATGAGCGGCGGAAGCGCCGCCAGAAGCCGTCTCGCTGTTGTTGCGCTGTCCCGAGACCGCCGCGGGCGCTTCTGCGGGGTCAAGCGAGGGACTGCAGGCCCAGGTCAAACCAGTGGCGAAGACGACTGACACGGCCACGACTGCAGGGGGCATGCGCTTGCCCTGTCTACCGGCCATCGTGCCCTTGATGACAAATTGCATCTGAGTGGTCCCAAGTCTTCGCATCGGGCCGCAGCGTGCTCCGATGTGTCGCTCAGTTAACCATCCTTTCGCACAAAACTCCAGTCTTTCACGCGTGGCCATGGCGCCAAACGCAGGATCTGTTCAGCAAACTGTTTTTCTTTCAGCGCCTTGCTCCCGGCATATGGCTACCTGAGATCTTCCCAGCCTCACAAGCGCGCGCCCGGACCGCAGATGCGCTGCTCGCACCACCGAATCCACCGTGTCCTGCAAGTAGAAGAAGTGCCTGTTCCCAGCGTTGAAATGCCGGTGAACTGACAAAACCATGTGGGGCAAAATGTCCCATGGAACATGCCTCTTACCGCAGCATTACTTGGCTGCGTCAAACCCGGCTTGCCCTTTAGTTTCCTCCATTCTCGTGTAGGTTTATCGCGCAGCCCAAGTCCAGTCTCGTCCGTGCGAACCCAAGTCCGCGTGGGCCAACAGGTGGAAGCCATATGCAGCCGTTCTGGGATACCGAAGGCCGTGCGCCACAATCGCCGGCTTTCATCCTTGAGGATTCCGTCGTCACTTATGCCGCCTTGACCGAAAAGATCGGGCAGTGGTGCGAGCGTCTTGCGGCGATCGCACAGGGGCGGCGGCCGCTGGTTGCGCTCGAGATCGAGCTCGATGCCGATTCGATTGCCGCCTATCTTGCCTGCCTCAAGTCAGGTTTTCCGGTGCTAGTCGCCGAGACCGGTACGTTCGAGCCCGATGCGCGCCTGACCACGATCTGGACACCCGACATCATCGTGCGCGGGCGGGGGGACGGCGTGAAGGCCGTGCTGCAATTCGATGGCGAAGCAACCCCACCTTCGCGCGGCGAGATGCATGCCGACTTGCGTTTGCTGCTTTCGACCTCGGGAAGCACGGGTGATCCCAAGCTGGTGCGTCTGTCCGGAGAGAATATCGTCTCCAATGCGGATTCGATTGCCGAGTATCTGGGCATCACAGCCAGCGATCGGGCGATGAGCACCCTGCCCCTGTTCTATTCCTATGGGCTCTCGGTGCTGCATTCTTACCTGCAGGTCGGAGCGGCGATGGTGCTGACCGAACGTTCGGTCCTCGATCCCGGGTTCTGGGATCTGTTCGGCAAGACTGGCGCAACCAGCATGGCCCTCGTCCCGCACCAGTTCGACCTGCTCGAACGCACCGGGTTCAAGGACATGGACCTGCCGAGCTTGCGCTACGTGACGCAGGCGGGCGGCAAACTAGCACCCACCAGTGTGCGACGGTTTGCCGAGATGGCCCGGTCCGGGGGATGGCAGCTGGTCATCATGTATGGCCAGACGGAGGCCTCGCCGCGGATTTCCTATGTGCCACCCGAAAGCCTCGACGAAGCGCACGACACGATCGGACGCGCAGTTCCGGGCGGACGGATGTGGCTGCGCGACGAGCACGGCACAGTAATCGAAGGCCACGGCGTTGCCGGAGAACTGGTTTATGCCGGCCCCAACGTGATGATGGGCTACGGTGTCGAACCGGGCGATCTCGCGCGCGGGCCCGAGCACACCGAACTGAGTACCGGCGACATAGCCGAGCGCACGCAGGACGGGTTCTACCGCATCGTCGGCCGCCTCAAGCGCTTCGTCAAACTCTACGGCATGCGGGTCAGCCTCGACCAGATCGAGACGCTGCTCTCCGACGAAGGCGTCGAGGGATATGCCTGCGCGGTCGACGATCATCTCGTCGTGCTGCACGTGTCCGGGCAGGATGCGTTCATCCGGCGCACGATTGCCGACGAATACGAGCTGCCTGAAAGCGCGGTGCGCAGCCACGCTATCGCCGAAGTGCCGCTGATGCCCTCGGGCAAGACCGACCGCAAGGTCCTGCAGCAATGGGCAGCAGAAGCCATGGCCGCCGACGAGGAGACCGAAAGCGGCTCGATCGGCGAGGTCATTGCCCGTGTCACGCGCAGCGCCGAAATCCAGCCCGGAGATACCTTCGCCTCGCTCGGCGGGGATTCGCTGGGCTATCTTCATGTCGAGATGGCGCTCGAAGAGCGGCTCGGCCACGTACCGCAGGACTGGGAGAACCAGCCCATCGCCACGCTCGAGCAGATGACGCCCAAGTCGCGCAGCCGTTTCGTGCGCCCGGTCGGTGTCGATGTTCTGCTGCGTGTCGCGGCGATCTCGATGGTGGTGGCGGTCCATTCGGGCCTTCATGCCTTTTTCGGCGGCCCGTGGATGCTGCTCGTGCTGATGGGCTATCTCATGGCGCGCTTCCAGCTGAACCTGCTGGGGCAGGGGCGCATCGGTACTTTCGTGGTCAAGATGCTCTACCCGATCGTGCCGATCTACTTCGGCATGATCGTGCTGGTGAACATCGCCATGGCCGACGTCCCGCTGGCCTATTTCGGCCTATGGGCGAACTACTTCAGGGCCGAAGGGCGCAACCCCGCAGAACTCTACTGGTACGTCAGTGCCTATGTGCAGATCATCGCGCTGATCGGCGTGGCATTCGCCTTCCCGGCGCTTCGCACCTGGGCCATGGCCAACAAATGGGGCATAGCTGCTATCGTCATGGTGGTGACGCTGGCAATTCAGGCCGGCCTGGTCCTCTCGCCGCTGCACAGCCCCGAAGGCCTGATTCTATGGCCCGCTCCCCATCCGGATTCGCACGGGCTCATGGCCTGTATCCCGGTGTTCTGCTTTGGCTGGATGCTGCGCGTCACCACCACGCGAGCGCAAGTCCGGGCCAACCTCGTTCTCGGCCTGGTGACGCTGCTCGTCTTTGCGCAGTTCAGGATGTCGATCCTGGCGACGGTCTACCTTGGTGCGACATTCGTGCTGCTGGCCTGGAATCCGACCGTTCAGTTGCCGAACATCGTCGCGACAACCTTCCAGAAGGCGGCGACGGTGACCTTGTTCGTGTACCTGTTCCACGTCCTCGTGATCTATGTGCTGAGCAAGGTGTTCGACGATCCCTTGCCGCTCGCGGTCGCGGCGATCCCGCTGTCCTTCGTCCTGGCCTACGTTATCAAGGCCGTGTTCGATTACTTCGACAACATTGCAGCGGCCCTGCTGCTGCGTGGCAACCGATCCGCGCGTCCTACGACCGGGGCGCTGGAGAGCGTCTGAGCGCTCTTCTTGCTGCGCCGCGGACGGGGGGGAGCATGTCGCCCGTTCGCGCCGTGCCAGTGCGCGCGCAGGCGTTCGTCGATCGCTGCTAGAGATCGGTCGGCGCTCGCCCGTGTTTCCCGAAGTGCGAGGCGCGCCTGAGGTTCGCTCGCGCGTGCGCTAAAACCCCGCATGTTCCGACTGGGCCGCGCCTTCCGGGCTCCGGCGGCACCTCAGTGTCCTCGCGACACGTCTCTCTATGCCAGTGTAGCTTCGCGGCGAGCAGAAGGCTGCAGACGCAAGGCCAGGCCCCAAACAAAATGCGGGCCGGCGCTCTGGCGCCGACCCGCATCGGGAATTCTGGTTGTCTGCGGCAGGGCCGCTCA
Organism: Novosphingobium aureum; assembly: GCF_015865035.1. GTDB lineage: Bacteria > Pseudomonadota > Alphaproteobacteria > Sphingomonadales > Sphingomonadaceae > Novosphingobium > Novosphingobium aureum. Next base: position 5,700 of record NZ_JADZGI010000007.1, read on the forward strand.
GAACTCGTTGAGCACGGTCCCGATGACGTTGACCTTGTCCGACTTCATCTCCTCGATCAGCGTCTTCACGTCCGATACGTAGGTCTTGTCCTTGCGCGCGACGACCACGCAATGGCGCACGATCGAGGCGATGCGGCGCGCATCGGCGTTGTTGTTGCTCGCCGGGGTGTCGATGATCGTTACCTCGAAATCGCGCATGCACAGGTCGACGAGCGACTTGAAGGCAGGGGCCGCGAGCTTCTCGTGTGCCTGGGTCTGCTCTTCGCCGGCATAGATGATCGAGAGCGAGGGAATTGCGTCCTCGAGGATCACGTCGCCGAAAGTCACCGAGCTGTCGGTCAGGCACGACTTGAGCGACGGCACCTCGCGCGAGGGCACGATCATGTTGTGCACGTCAGGCTGGCGCAGGTTGGCGTCGATCAGCAGTGTGCGGATGCCGGCCTTGGCCAGCGAGACCGCAAGGTTCACTGAAAGGAACGTCGAGCCCCCTTCGGCGCTTGGCGAGCAGATCGCGAGACCGCGACGCCCGGCGCGGATGTGATGGGCCAGCAGGTGCGTGCGCAGCGCGGCAATGGCCTCGGCCTCGGGCGAGTTGGGCTCGGAGAGGACCACGACACGCGGCGAGAACTGAACCGTGATCGGTTCGTCTGCTTGGGTGGTTTCGACTTCGGGAAAAGTGTCGAACTCTTCCGCGCCGGTTGCAGCGTCGGAGGCGACATCGGTGGAATTGTCGTCCATGACTACTCCTGCATCGTTGTTGTAGCCGTTCATGTCAGGCGGCCTTTCTGCCAAGGCGGGCAAACCACGAATTCGCGGCGACTGCATCTTCGGGGCGCTCCGAGACGATCCGGCCGATCACGGGGACCTCGGCGACGCTCAGGTCGTCGACCCCGCGCACGCGGCGCTTGAGCAGCTCGAGCGCGATCGCGATGACGAAGCCGATCGCGAGACCGGCAGCGACGGCACCCACCAGGATCAGCAGGACCTTGGGCGAGGCGGGGCTGTCGGGAGCGACAGCGTTGCCGAGCAGGGTCACGCCATTATCGCGCGAGGCGGCCTCGAGGGCCAGCTCGCTCGAGCGGGCCATGGTCTTGTTGAACTGGTCGCGCAGCACGTCGATGCGTGCCTGCATCTTGCGCAGCTGATCGACATCGCCTCGCTGGGCGAGCACCTTTTCCTGCTGGTTCGCAACCTGGCTGGTCAGCGAAGGACCGGTCGCCGAAGCGGCGCGCGCGGCGGCAAGGGCTGCGGTTCGCTCCTGGGCGGCGGCGCTGGCGAGGGCCTGACGCTGCTGCTTGAGCGCGATCATCTGCGGGTGGTTCGGGCCAAGCGTCTGCGACATCGAGGCGATCTGGGCATCGACCTGCGCGAGCTGCGAGCTCGACGCCGTCGGGCCGATCGCGGCCGCGCCGCCCGGAATCTGCATCGGCACCTGGCTCGACAGGGCACGCAGACGTTCGGACTGGGCGTCGGTGTAGTCGTTCTGGAGAATGACGCCGGTCTTCTTCTCGAAAGCGGTCTTCTCTTCTTCGGCGGCGGTCAGCTCCTTGCCGACCTCTTCCGCCTGCTGGCGGAACCAGGCCGAATTGCGCGTCGCGCCGTCCTGGCGGAAGGCAATGCTCTGCTCGACATAGGCCGAGCGGAGCAGATCGGCGATCTTGCGCGCTTCGTCAGGCGTGCGCGCAGCGTAGATGATCTCGAGGATGTTGCTGCTCGAGAGTGCCTTGGCGGTGGTGTTCTCGATGATCTGGTCCGCAAGCCAGCGGCGCAGGTCGACCGATCCCTCGGCACCGCTTGCCTTGTAGGCGGCAATCTTCTGCGGGTTCTCGGTCCAGCCCAGCTTGTCGACGACCTCGCCCGCGACGCGGTAGTCGGTGATCAGCTCCGACTGGGTCGCGATGTAGGCGCGCGCCGCGAAGGAGTTGGACATCACCTGCTGGGTAACCGGATCGGGCTTGGCCAGATCGAGCAGGAGGCGCGACTTGGCCTCGTACTTCTCCGGGAGAATCAGGATCGCAAGCCCCGCGAGAACGAGGCAGGCGACCAGCGAGATCGCGAAAACCGCCCGGCGGACCCAGAGGATGCGAAACAGCTGTAAAAGGCTCATAATTGGGTCTCCCCGGGAAGCATCGTTTGATTAGAAGAAGCGTTCGCCGACTTCGATGACGTCACCGATCTCGATCGGGGCGTCGAGATCGTACTTCTTCATCTCCTCCCCGTCACGGATGACCTTAACCTTCTTCTTCGAACCGAGCTGCGTCAGGCCGCCGGCAACCGCGAGCGCCTTGCGCAGCGTCATCCCATCCTCGACCGGATAGGTGCCGGGACGGCCGACCTGACCGAGCACGTAGAAAGCCTGTGCGGTGGGCACATAGAGCTTGTCGCCCGCCTTGATCACCGGATCGTCCTCGGGGCCGCCCGCGGCAATGCTCGAGACGTCGAGCGTGAGTTCGGTCCCGTCCTCGCGGCGCAGCTTGATGATCTTGACGCTGGCATCCTTCACGCCGCCGACGCGGGCGAGGATGTCGGAGACGCGGTATTCGCGCTCGATCGCGACCGGGCCGGGGCGGTTAACCTCGCCGAGCACCGTGATGTAGCGGCTGGTGTACGAGATCACCGCGACGTTCACCGCCGGGGTTGCGTAGAAGCCGCCCGACTTGAGCTTGTCGCTGATCAGGTTGCGCAGCTGCAGCACGGTCTTGCCGCCCGCCTGCACGGTACCGATCAGCGGCAGCAGGATAGTGCCGTCGGACTGGATCTGGACGCGCATCGGACCTTCCGCTCCGCCGACGATCGAGATCTCGATGATGTCGCCGGTGCCCAGCAGGTAGGTTTCGATTGCGGGCGAAGCGATCGGGGCCTGGGCGGCGGCGCCCGCGGCCGGAGCCGGAGCCGGAGCCGGAGCTGGCGTGGTCGTCTGCGGCAACTGTGCTTGCGCCTGGGCCAGGCCCGAGGCGAGGCTGGCCACACCGAGGGCGACGGTCGCGATGATCTTGGTGGGTTTGACGTTCATCGTGTTGTCCTCTGCGTGTTCAAATCTGCATCTGGATGGTCAGGCCGGCGCTGAAGGCATCGTACTCGTAATAATCGAGGTTTGCCGCGCGGTTCTCGTAGATCGCGTCTAGCGAGACCCTGAACGGGCCGATCGGCTGGATGTTATAGGACGCGGTGATCGTGTTCATGCGATCGTGGGTCAGGTTCAGGTCGAGCGGCGGCACGCTGTAGTTGTAGTCGCGCGTGGCGTGCGAGCCGATCAGAGACAGGTTCATGCGGCTGTTCAGCATCAGCGTTGCCTCGAGCGAGTACTCGTTACGCTCGGTATAGTCGACGCGGTAGTTAAGCGAAGGGGTCGTCTCCTGCGCGGCGGAGGCCTTGAAGCTGAGCCTCTCGCTGGCGCGCAGTGTCAGCTTCGCCTGCCAGGTCAGGCCGCTGAAGCCCGAGGTATCGACACCGTCATAGTCGCCGAGGCGATCGAGGTCGGTATAGGCCAGCATGACGAAGGCCCCGAGGCGAGCACCGATGTCGCGCGCGAACTGGCCACCGAACGAACGGATGCGCAGTTCCGGCGAACCGAAGTAGTTGACCTGGTCGCGCTCGGTGAAGTCCACGTCGCGCTGGACCGCGAAAAGGCGGATCTCGCCGATCGAGGGCTGGGTGTACATCAGGCCGCCACCGTAGGTGAAGCTGTCCGAGTTCGAGCCCTTGCGCTGGTCGACGCTGTTTCGCGAGGTCTCGTACTGCGCCACGGCGTAAGGCTGGAAGCCGACGTAGCCGCCGCAGGCCAGCATGCCACCGACGCTGAACGTGGTCTCGGTGTTGGAAACCAGTCCACCGGCACCGGGAGCCGCGTTGATGCTCGACAGGTCGCTCTGCTGGCGGCGGTAGGAGGTGGTGGTATCGATGCCGCAAGGGCCGACCATTTGGCCTGCGCCCAGAGTTCCATTGATGCGCTCGCGGTCGAAACGCTCGTTGCGTGCGTTGATGTCGTAGCCGAGCGATCCGTTGAGCGACACGTAGCCGGTGCCGAGCGGGCGGTAGATGTCGGCGTCGATCGATGGGGTGATCCGCAGGTCCTGGCGTTCGAGGCCCCGCTGGTCGGCCAGTTCCTGCGAACCGCCCGCGGCGTTGCCGTCGTAGAACGTGCGCACCGAGGCCACGATGTCCGCATGCTGCTCCTGCGCAGCACGCGGCGCCGATTGCGCCAGGGCCGTGCCGGCCGCAAAGGGACAGCCGAGCAGAATCAAACCGGCCAGCCTCGTCTTATTCATTGAACCCCCAACCCTCGCAAAACCTGAAAGATGCGCCACGTCAGTAACGTGCCTTGTATTTACCGAAGCGCAACATGCCCCAGAACCTGTGAATATTCTCGCCCAAACTTCAACGATTCGAGCACTTTTTCCCGCGTCCGGCGTTCATTTTTGGCACAGCCGGGGCCGCAATTCGCCAATCGCGATGTCCGGCTGTGCGAGCAATCCTGGCACGAGACAGGCAAGCGAGAAGGGCAAGGCATGCACGCTCATGCGCGTATCGCCTGCCCTTTCGACCGCTCGGCCCCGGTCCGGGTTGCCGTGTCATGCCGCCATGGCGATACCGCGTTTGGCCAGTGCCTGCGTGAACAGGTCGGCGAGCGCGTCGCGATAGACGTCGAGCAAGGCGTCGACCTTCTTCATCCCGACCGCGATGTCACGCGCCAACTCGTCGCGCTTGTCCAGTTCCGAAAGCACCTGCGCTACTGCTCCGTCAACGCTCATGTCCGTCATGGCGAGGATGTGATCATATTCGAGCAGGCCGAACAGGCCGCTGAACTTGCGGCTATAAGCGACAGGTACCACCGGAGTTCCCGAGGAAAACGCACCGATGCAGGCATGCATGCGCCCGGCCACCAGGAAGTCTAGGCTCGAGATGTAGCTCTTGGCCTGCGAGGGGCCGTCGAAGGCCGGGACCCGGATTGCCGAGGGGAATTCCTTGACCAGTCGGTCGGCGAGGTGGTTGTCGTCGTCCTTGGGGTCGGTTTTGCTGGTCGCATGGGGGACAAGGTGGACTTCGACGTCGTCGCGCGCGCAAAGCCGAGCGAGCAGCTCGCGCGTGAACTTCGCGTAGTCGTAGCTCATGCCGAAGCGGTTCGCGCCGGTTTCGGCCTGGTGGAACAGCAGGCCCGACGCATTGACGCCGACGCGGATCTTCTCGCCGCCGCGCTGGGCCGAGCGATCCTCGAAGGGCAGCATGAAGGCGACATCGACAGACATCTCATTGCGCGCGCGGGGCGCGAGCGCGCGCGAGACCGCGAGTGATTGCTCGTCACGCGAGAGAACGATGTCACTGCTGCGCAGCGCGATCGCGCCAAGCTGCTTGTAGCCGCTTTTGGTGAAGGGACCGATGGTCTGCGGAGAAAGTGCGAGCGGCACCTTGCGTGCAGCAGCCATCATCTTGGTGAGCCACATGAACCCGAACCGCTTGGCGCCGTAGATCTCGGCGAAGCTGTCGCCAGCCCCGATGTCCAGCACGCAATCGAGCTGGCCGACCGTCTTCCAGTAGCCACCCGGGGTAAGCAGGACTTTCGAATTGATGGTGAAGACCTCGACCTCGCCCTTGAGCAGCTCGGGAGCGTCACCATCGCGCATGCTCATCACCACGAATTGCGGCGTGAGGCCCATGCGCTGCGCGACCTGACGCACGATCGCTATGTTTCCAAGCGTCAGCGCACCGACGCCGAGGTTGCCGGAGCTGACAGAATGCCAGAGCAAACCGATGCGGATGGTCTTGTCCGGGGTCATCGGTTCCGGACGTTTTTCCAGGTTGCTCACCTTCGGGAATCTCCTGAAATCTTTGGCTTGGTCTTGCAGACCAAAAACATGCTGCATTTGCAACATCGCAATCGCAGCGTTTGCGCAAGGCAATCATCGCGGTCAACTATGTCACAGGCTCAATTCGGCACAATCAGATCATAAATTTTTTTTCATGAGTATTGAGGAACCGTGGTAATGCTGCACTTGTTGGAATTGAGCAGGGCCTGTCCTGCGCAGCCCTAACGTTCCGAGCGGAGCTAAGGTTGCCCATGGTGCGCCGCACAATTTGCACGGTTCGTCATCGCGCAAAGGCATTTGACGATCTTTGGCCTTAGAGGGTGGAACCAAGGATGTTCGGTCCGGTTAACCTGTTCTCAGTCCAGAGCATCTAGGGAAGGCGCGATCTTTCCTAGTCATGAGAGAATCGAGGTCAGTTGAGCGATGCGGATTGCGTTGGTAGCATCAGGTGGTGGGCATGTCCGGCAATTGCTCGATCTAGAGCCCTTGTGGACCGGTACCGACTATTTCTTCATCACTGAAGATACCGCGCTCACGCGTGACATCGCCACGCGGCACCGCTCGTTCTTCGTGCCCCACGTCGCGCTTGGACAGGCGCGCCTCGGCAAGCCGTTCTCGATGCTCAAGGCCGCCGTGCAGAGTGTGTGGCAGTCGTGGAAAATCATGTGGCGCGAGCGTCCGGATGCCGTGATTACGACCGGTGCGGGCTCGTCCTACTTCCCGGTCATCTTCGGGCGGTTGCTCGGGGCCAAGATCATCCTGATCGATTCCTTTGCGCGCTTCAGTGGTCCTTCGGCCTTCGCGCGGATCGCGGGTCCGCTCGCGCATATCCGTGTCGCCCAGTCGGACGAGGCCGGGCGCAACTGGCCAGGTGCCCAGGTCTTCGATCCCTTCCGCCGGCTCGAGACGCCGCGTCCCAACAAGGAGCCGCTGGTCTTCGCCACGGTCGGGGCGACGTTGCCCTTCGATCGCCTGGTGAAGCTGGTCGATCGCGCCAAGCGCAAGGGGCTGCTGCCCGAAAACGTGCTGATGCAGACCGGCCAGCCGCTCGACTTCCCGGTCGATCCCGAAATCGATCTGCGTGAGACTCTGCCTTTCAACGAGGTGAAGGCAGTTCTGGCGCGCGCGGACATTGTCGTGTGCCATGGCGGTACCGGCTCGATCATCACTGCGCTGCAGCAAGGTTGCCGGGTCATCGCGGTGCCGCGCAGCTATACGCGCGGCGAGCATTACGACAATCACCAGTGGGAAATCGCGCAGGCCTTCGCCGACCGCGGCTTGCTCACGATGGTTGGCGATGACGATGACATCGAGGGTGCGATCGCCAAGGCGCGTGCCACCGAGCCGGTCTGCGCGACACTCGAGCCCGAGGAACTTATCGCCGAACTGCGCTCGCTCATGGTCACTTGGGACGGTCGCGAGGCGGCCTGATCCCGAAAGGTCCCGAATCGCCCCGGACCGCGTTTGCCGTGTCCGGGCTGACAGAGCCGGTAATGGCGTGCGAGACGGGCCGTTCACGACGAGACTCCGATTTTTCCGAGAGGTGCTGTTGCCTGTCCGGATGATGGCAGGCTCGTTGAGCGAGGGCTTCGCAAGGAGGGTCCGACAGCGCTTCACTCTGCCGGTGGCAAGGTTGCCAGTTAGTCTGGCGGCAGGTCTATAGGAGCGCTGCCGCTTCGCCAGCCTGCAATCATCACTTTCCGAAATCGCCAGGGAGCTGTCGGAAGTTTTGGTCTGAAGGGCTCGCGCCGCTCGACCAGAAGATTCTGGCGAAGAAGACGTTCCCGCAAGCCGTTCCGATGGTCGTCGAGGCCGTTTGAAGGCGCTTTCCCGGCGAATCGACTGCCGTTTTGTTGCCATTCCAGCGGGCGATTCGATCAGGCGCGCGTTAGGGATTCGATAAAACTTTTCGCACCCGCGGAACCAATCTCTTGGGTGGCACGTTTCATCGCATGATAGGATAGCGCGGACATCGTACCCTACGCGGGTTAACGATCAGGGCTAACCGAGTGAAACTGCGTCGAAAAACGACGCTACAGGCCCCTGCTGACCGGCAGAAGGGCCCGATCCTGCGGAAAGTATGAATCTGCGAGTAACCATTACTCGCAAGTTCGCCGCAACCCCGATTCCCATACCTCTTTGGCCATGGAGAGCAGCGGCGCTCCCAAGCAACGAACAAAGAGGGTCCGATGACCGTTTACTCAGTTAGCTCCGTTGCGGAGCTGGATGCTGCGCTGCAAAAAGCAGCTTCAGGCGATACTATCGAACTCGCCTCGGGTGACTATAGCAAACTGGTCATCAACAACAAGGATTTTGGCGACGGCATCACCATTACTTCGGCTGATGCTTCGAACCCGGCGACAATCGATGCATTCAAGATCTCCGGAAGCAACGGAATCACAATCAGCAACATCGATTTCACCCCAGCGGCGGGCTCGGGCTTCAGCCTGCTGACCTACCAGTCGTCGGACATCCATTTCGACAACATCACCGTCACCGGACCGGACGGCAGCGCAGGCTACGACATCCAGCCTTTCATCATTCGTCAGAGTTCTGACGTCACGGTGAGCAACTCCGAGTTCACGCACCTCAAGCATGGTATCACCCTGCTTAATAATACCGGGGTGACGATCGAGAACAATTACTTCCATGACCTGCGCGTTGACGGGGTTCGTGGCGGTGGTCAGGAAGATCTGGTTGTTTCCAACAACTATTTCACCGATTTCAAGCCGCAGGATGGTGACCATCCCGATGGTATACAGCTTTGGACCAATACCCAGGTCGGCGCCTCGAGCAACGTCACGATCACCGACAACGTCGTCTATGCGCCCGAAGGCCAGGCAACACAGGGCATCTTCCTTCGTGATGAGAACGGAAACATGCCCTACTCCGACGTGACCATCACTGGCAATGTTGTGATTGGTGGGTTGGGTAACGGCATTGCGGTCAGCCACGTCGATGGTGGCTCGATCACCGGCAATACCGTGCTGGCCTACAATGGCGCCAAGTCGTGGGTCCGCGTCCAGAAGAGCACCGATTTCGACGTCAGCGACAACTCGGCAATGCGCTTCCTCGAAGCCGACAATGCTGCTTCGGTCAGCTTCAGCAACAACACCGAGCTGGATCCGATCTACGACGGCGGCACCGAGATCATCGGTTCGATGTCCGAATACCTCGACTCGATCCTGCCTTCGCAGGTCGATCGCGGTGACGTGACGATCAATGGCTTTATCGCACCCGAAGCGGACCTCATCGTCGACGATCTCGACAGCCTCGATGACGCCACCACGATCAGCCGTCCGGGCGGCATCGTCGAACTGATCCCCGATCTCGTCGCGGAACTGGTCGACCCGGTCACCGTGACCGGTACCAGCGGTCGTGATCGCCTCACTGCCAGCGAAGATAGCGACAGCATCGTCGAGGGTGGCGCGGGCAACGATATCCTCACCGGCGGCGGCGCTTTCAACAGCCACTTGGTCGGCGGCACCGGCGATGACACCTATTATGTCAACGGCACGGGCGTCTCGGTCATCGAAGAGGCCGATGGCGGCAAGGACACGGTCTATACCTCGGTCGACTACATGCTCGACGACAACATCGAGGTCCTGCGTCTCGCCGAGGCAGGGCTTACCGTCGGCGGCAACGATCAGGACAATCGCATCATCGGTTCGGATGGCGCCGACACGATCTATGGTCTGGGCGGCGACGACGTCATCCAGGGCCAGGACGGCGATGACATCATCTACGGCGGTGACGGCAACGACACCCTGCGCGGCGATGGTGGCGACGACATCCTCTACGGAGAAGCAGGCGACGACATCATCTACGGCGGTGCGGGCAACGACACGATCTACGGCGGTGCAGGCGACGACCGCATCGAGGGTGGTTCGGGTGTCGACACGCTGTGGGGCGGCGAGGGTCGCGACATGTTCATCTTCCGCGACGGCGATCTCGACGGCACCTCGAAGAGCCTGATGGAAACCATCGGCGACTTCGACCAGTCGGCGAACGAGAAGATCAGCCTTTCGCTGATGGACGCCAACACGACGACCGCCGCCGATGACAAGTTCGCCTTCCTGGGCACAGGCAACTTCACCGGCAAGGCAGGTGAACTGCGCTACGAGGTGTCGAACGGCAACGCGATCGTGACCGGCGATCTCGATGGCGACGGAAATGCCGACTTCTATCTGAAGCTGCTCGGCGTCACGCACCTCGACCAGGGCGACTTCTACCTCTGATAGCCGGCGCCCCGGTTTATCGAACCAGCCCTGGTCGCGTCAGTTGTTCGCGGCCAGGGCTTTTTCGTGCGCCGCACGGTCGGCCTTGGACATGCCCGCGCTCAGGAAGCGTCCATAGGGGCCGACTTCGATGTCCGAGCGAATGACGGTTGCAGGATTGCCGGCGACGATCGAGCGCGGCGGGACATCGCGGGTCACCACCGCGCCTGCGGCAACGATCGATTCCTCGCCGACGGTGACGCCGGGCATGATCAGGCTGCGCGCACCGATGAAGCAGTATCTCCCGATCCGTGTCTCGCTCTCTTTGCCGCGTGTCATGTCATGGCACAGGATCGTCGCGCCGAAGGCGACGTAGGTGTGCCGGTCGATATGCACGCCTTGCGGATAAGTCTTGTCGAGCTTGGCCGAGAACGAGATCCGCGCGGTCGGATCGATATTCATGCCCCACACGCGGTTGTTGAACGCGATGCGCATGCGCATCGCACGGTGCAGCATTCCACGAACCATGTTGAGGCTCGGCATTCCAAATCCTTTCGCGCTTGCAGCAGGCTGCGAACTGGGTTCACCGACCAGAGCAGGCCAGACCGTTTTACATTTACCGGCTGGCGTTACGTGTCAATCGTCAGGCACAACTGTTTTCTAATGGAACAAGTTCCTTCACAATGCGCTCAGCAGCGGCGGATCAGTCGTTCACGGCTAGACGCAAGCAATTTAATCGCTAGAACTTTTTCGCAGCGCACAATGATGGTCGAAAGACCAGGAAGGTGGGGGCAATGTCGACATTCGAACGCGTGCGGGAGGTCGTTGCCAAGCAACTTGGCCGTGATCCGTCGGAATTCACCGAGGATACCAATCTCGTCGAGGCTGGCTATGAATCGCTCGATGTCATCGAGACCGTTTTTGCGGTCGAGGAAGAATTCGACATCGACATCGACTTCAACGCCAACGAAAGCGCGGCGCAGGAACTCGTGACCGTGGGCGACATCGTCGCGGCGGTAGACAAGGAATTGGCGAAAAAGGCCGTTCAATGAAACGCGTGGCGATTACCGGTCTTGGCGCAGTTTCGCCGGCCGGTCTCGATGTGGCAGGCACCTGGGACGCGGTCGTCGCAGGCAGGAGCGCGATCCGCCCGGTGCAGATCGACCATGACGAGCGCATGTCCTGCCCGATCGCGGCGCAGGTTCTCGATTTTACTCCCGAAGATCACTTCGCCGCCAAGCAACTCGTTGCGCTCGATCGCAATTCGCAGTTTGCGGTGGTCGCCGCACGCGAGGCCCTGGCGCACAGCGGGCTCGATCCGCAATCGCCACAGGTGCGCGGTGCTGCAGCAATCGTGGGCGTTGGAGCCGGTGGCTTCCTCACGCTCGATGCCGCGTTCCACAAGCTTTACGCCGAAGGCGGCAAACGGGTTCACCCGTTTACCGTGCCACGGCAGATGTGCAGTGCCGCGCCGAGCCAGGTCTCGATGCAACTCGGGCTCCAGGGTATCGCCTATGGCGTCACCAGCGCCTGCGCCTCGGGCACGCATGCCGTGGGCCAGGCCTTCCATCTGGTGCGCTCGGGCATTTCGACGGTCGCATTCGCTGGCGGGACCGAGGCCTGCATTACGCAGGGCGCAATCATGGCCTGGGAAGCGCTGCGTGTGCTTTCGAGCGACACCTGCCGCCCGTTCTCGAAGAACCGCTCCGGGCTGGTCCTCGGCGAAGGCTCGGCCATGCTGGTGCTGGAAGACTGGGATCACGCGGTGGCCCGTGGCGCCACGATCCATGCAGAGGTGCTTGGCTTCGGCGCCAATTCGGATGCCGGAGACCTCACCTCGCCCGACGAGGAAAACATTGCACTGGCAATGACTTTGGCTATTCGGGACGCCAATCTCACGCCCGACAAGATCGGGTATGTCAATGCACATGGAACCGGGACGGCCATGAACGACGCAGTGGAAAGCGCGGCCATTCGCGCTGTTTTCGAGGGGGCGCCGCCGCCGGTGTCGTCGACCAAGGGTGTGCTGGGGCACAGCCTCGGAGCGACCGGTGCGATGGAAGCATTGCTCAGCGCGCTGGCGCTGCGCGAGCAGGTCATCCCGCCCAGTGCCAATTGCGACCAGCCCGACGCGGACCTGGGCATCGACATGGTGGCCGAAGGCGCACGCGCGGCGCCGTTCGATGCAGCAATGTCCAATTCCTTCGCGTTCGGCGGCCTCAACGCCGTCCTTGTCCTCGGCCGCGCCTGAGCGACCGTGACACGCACTTTTTCTGGAAGCCGCGACGATGAGGGGCCGGGCACCATGACCGACTGCGGCGGGGACAAGGCCTGATGCGTGTCGCATACGTCTCGGTCGCGACCCCGCTCCTGCGCCGATCGTGGAGCGGTATTCCCTGGTATTCGCTCAAGGCGATCGAGAGGCGTTTTTCCGATGTTCACGTAGTCGACACGCCGCTTCTTGACCGCATGGTCGAAAAGCTGGCGGCGGTCGAGCACGTGAGCGTCGCGATCCGCCGCAATCCGCTGGTCTCGCGGCTTTATCGCAACAGCATCAATGCCGCGCTCGAGGAAATCCAGCCCGATGTCGTGGTCGGTGTCGCAGCTGCCCACAAGCTGGCCTTCGTCGATCCCAAGTGGCCGATCGTCTACGCCTCGGATGCGCTGTTCGGGACGGTCGTGAACTATTACACCAAGTACCGGATCTACAACCGCCGCACGAAGGCGCGGGGCGAAGAGGTCCAGCGCAGCCTGCTGAGCCACACCGACCGGATACTGCTCGCCTCGGAATGGGCGCAGCAGGATGCGATGCGCCGTTATGGCCTGAGCGAGGAAGTCGTGGGCGTCGCCCCGATGGGCGCAAACATCGATGCGGTCCCCGAATTCACGCCGGCCCCGCAAGACGGGCCGCTGCGGCTGATCTTCGTGGGCTATGCTTGGGAACGTAAGGGCGGGCCGCTGGTGCTCGACATCCTGCGCGAGCTTGACCGGCGCACTGGCGGCAATGTCGAACTTCACATCATCGGCTCGCGGCCCAAGGCGGCGCTTGGCCTGCACAATGTCGTCGTGCATGGCATGATCGACAAGAACGACCCGGTTTCCTACCAGCGCTTCGTCGACCTGTACCAGCAGGCTCACTTCCTGATGATGCCCAGCCGACAGGAAGCCTACGGGATCGTCTATTGCGAATCGGCGGCCTTCGGCAGGCCGGCGGTCGCCACGGTGACCGGCGGGGTTCCCACCATCGTCAAGGACGGCGAGACAGGGATGACGCTGGCGCTCGATGCAACGCCGGCAGACTATGCAACCCGCATTCTCGAGACCTGGTCCGATCGGACAGGATACGACGCGATGTGCCGCGCTGCCCGTCAGGACTTTGAAGAGCGGCTCAACTGGGATTGCTGGAGCGCCCGTATTGCCGAAGCGATAGACGCGCTGCTTGCAACGCGTTAACCCAGAATCGGTAGAAACCTTGTTCAATGGCATTCCCGGCTGGGAAAGCCGCCGTCGCACGGTGGGGCGTGTCGCCCTGCGGCTTGCGACCCTTCCCGGCCAATTGGAAGGGGTCGCGCCTGCCGTGGCTGGGGAAGACAGATGCGACGCACTCGCGAGCCCGGGCGTTGCGTGCAGACTGCTGGAGTAGAGTTCTAGATGAATACCACTTACCTGCGTCCCTTGGCGGCGCTGCTGCTTCTCGCCGGCTGCGGTGGCGAGGGGGCAAGTGGCGGCGTGGGATCCACGCCTACTCCGACGGCAACCGCGACGCCGACGCCTACTCCCACGCCGACGCCGACCCAGAGCTTCCCTTATACGCCGATCCCGGCGCTGACCGCCTCGGTCGGCTCGCGCCTGCCGCTGGGCAAATGCATCAATATGGGCAACCAGCTCGAGGCCGAGAACGAGGGCGACTTGGGCCGCGCGATCCGCGACAGCGATTTCCCCTTCATCCGCTCGGGCGGCTTCTCGACGGTGCGCATCCCGATCCGCTTCTCCGGGCATGCCTCGAGCAGTGCGCCCTACACGATCAATGCCAGCTTCATGGCGCGGGTCGAGCACGTGGTGAACACGGCCAGTGCGGCCGGGCTCAACGTCATCATCGACATGCATCACTACGACGAGATCAGCGAGGATCCGCAGGGCAATCGCGCGCGCTTCGTGGCGATGTGGCGCCAGATCGCGCAGCGCTTCCAGAATGCACCGTCAAGCGTGTGGTTCGAGCTGCTCAACGAGCCCAAGGACCAGCTCAACAATACCAACCTGCTCGAGATCTACACCGAAACGCTGGCGGCCATCCGCGAGACCAACGTGTCACGCTACGTGATCATGGGCGGGCAGCGCACTTCGGATATCACTTCGCTGGCAACGCTCGAGCTGCCCAACGATCCTTACGTGATCCCGACCTTTCACTATTACCTGCCGCTCGAATTCACCCATCAGGGGGCGGACTGGATCTCGCCTACCCCGCCGATGGGCACGACCTGGGGCAGTGACGAGGACTATGCCCGGCTCAACAACCACCTGCGGCTGGCGACGAACTACTATACGCGCACGGGCCGGGTTCCGTTCGTCGGGGAATACGGCGCGGTGCAGCAGATCCCGACCAGCGAGCGCGCGACATATTACGGTGCAGTAAGCAATGCCTTCGCCTCGATCGGCATCCAGAGCTGCGCCTGGTCCTACGTCAACACCTTCCAGCTGCGCGACGACAGTACCGGGCGCTGGATCACCGAGATCACCGATCTGATCGCGACCACCACGACCCGGTAAAGGGCCCAAATCTGCAAGGGCACGGGCCCCCCCTTGGCTTAGTCGGGGCCTTGGTCCTGGGCTTTGCCCACGCCGCCGTCCATGACCGTTCCCTTGATTGCGCCCTGTTCGGGCTCGCTACCGAAAGTGGCCCAGTCCGCGCCTGCGCCCGGCGGCGGGGGCAGAAGGGTATGGACATCCTCGGGCGCGCTGCACCGGTTGTAGCGGCGGTGGATATAGGCCTTGGCGACCATGTTCGCCGAGATCGGCGCGGTGATGAACAGGAACAGCGCGATCAACAGCTCGTGCGCCGAAAACGGCTCGCCTCGCGTAGGGAAATAGATCATCGATGCAATCAGGCAGGCACCGATGCCCAGCGTGGTGGCCTTGGTCGGCCCGTGCAGGCGGGTCATCAGCGAGGGCAGGCGCGCCAGCCCCCAGCTGCCGATCAGCGCGAAGGCACCGCCCAGCACGATCAGGAAAGCGACGAGGTATTCGATGACGCTGCTCATTGTCTTACCTCACTCGACGATGTCGCCACGCAGCAGGAACTTGGTGTAGGCCACCGTTCCCACGAAGCCGACCATCGCCATCAGCAGCGCGGCCTCGAAGAACACGCGGGTATTCTCCATCACGCCGAACAGCACGAAGAGCGCGATGGCGTTGATGATCATGGTGTCGAGCGCGAGGATGCGGTCGGGCGCGGTCGGGCCCTTGAGCAGGCTCCACAGGTTGAGCAGCATGGCCAGCGCCACGCAGCCCAGCGCGATGTCGAGGGCGATCTCGATCACGGGAAAATCTCCATGAGACGCTTTTCGTAGCGGTTCTTGATGAGCGCGATCTCGCCCTCCGGGTCGTCGGTGTCGAGCGCGTGGACGAGCAGGTGGCACCCATCGGTCGAGATGTCGACCGAGACGGTGCCCGGCGTCAGGCTGATCGTTCCGGCCAGCACCGTGATCGCCTCGGCCGAGCGCAGTTCGAGCGGCACGCTCAGCCAGCGCGGCTGGAAGTCGCGGCTGCGCTTGAACAGGATCAGCCGCGCGACGTGGAAGTTGGCGACGACGATGTCGTAGAGCACGATGGCGACGTAGGCGGCAAACGGCAGGCCGAAGCGCACGCGTGGCCGGTCGGGCCAGAACGCAGCGCTGAACATCGGCAGGACGATTGCCAGCACGAGCGCGATCAGCACCGTGCCTGCGCCCGGAGCCTCGGCCATCAGCAGCCACATCACGAAGAGCAGGGCCGAGAGGCCGGGATGCGGGAAGAGGCGGCGGATCATCGTGCCTCTCCTGCATGGGGTGCGGGGCCAAGCACGGCCTCGATATAGCCGTCGCGGTCGAGGACCTGTGCGGCCGTGGCCTCGGTATAGCGCGTCGCCGCGCCGGCGCCGAGCGTCAGCGCGCCGAGCAGTGCGAGCAGGAACACGGCGGGCAGTGCCTCAATCGTGTGCGGTGCCTCACGCTCGCGCTGGGGCGGCGGGGTCGCATCGTGCTTCCAGAACACGGTGCTGCCCGCGCGGGCGAGAGCAACGACGGCGACCAGGCTGGTGACGAGGATCACTGCCCAGATCATTGCGGCGAGCGGCGAGGCGAGCGCGGCATTGAGGATCAGCAGCTTGCCGATGAAGCCCGAGAGCGGTGGCAGGCCGGCGAGCGCGACGCCTGCGCCGAGGAACAGCACGCCGGTCAGCACCTGCCCGGCAAAGGCCGGGGTGGGAACGATGGCGTCGCCCTCCATCCCGCGCCAGCGCACGACGAGATCGACGGTGAGGAACATCAGCGCGGCGGCGAGCGTGGTGTGGGGCAGGTAGTAGAGCGCAGCGGCGAGGCCGTCCTGACTGAACAGCGCGATCGCGACGAGCAGCGTGCCGGTCGATCCGATCAGCCCGAAGGCAGCCATGTCGCGCAAGTGCCGCGCGGCGAGCATGCCGATGAAGCCGAGCGCGATGGTGCCGAGCGCGGTGACGAGCAGGATCGTCTCGACATCGCGCCCGAAGATCATCGGGCATACGCGGATGATCGCATAGGCGCCGACCTTGGTCATGATCGCGAAGAGCGCGGCGACCGGCGGTGCAGCCGAGGCATAGGCGCGCGGCAGCCACAAGTGCAGTGGCAGCAGCGCGGCCTTGAGTGCGAAGACCGCGATCAGCAACAGTCCTGCGGCCTCGAGCAATCCGCGCGAGCCTTGCGGGATTGCCGCCGCGCGCAGAGCCATGTCCGCCATGTTGAGCGTGCCGGTGACCCCGTAGAGCATGCCGAGCGCGACGAGGAACAGTGTCGAGCCGGTCAGGTTGACGATGACGTACTGCACGCCTGCGGTCAGCCGCCGCGCGCCTTGTCCGTGGAGCAGGAGACCGTAGGAGGCGATCAGCAGGATCTCGAAGAACACGAAGAGGTTGAACAGGTCGCCGGTCAGGAAGGCGCCATTGACCCCGAGCAGCTGGAACTGGAACACCGGATGGAAGTGCCAGCCCTTGCGGTCGAGCCCGGTCAGCGTGACGTGCCCGGCGACGGCAAGGCCGAGCAGTGCGGTCAAAAGCAGCATCCAGGCCGAGAGGCGGTCGAGCACGAGCACGATGCCGAAGGGCGCGGGCCAGTCGCCCATGGCGTAGGGCAGCGGTCCGCTCTCGCTCGCGCGTGAGATCAGGGCGATGGCGATCGCGACCTGCAGCAGGCACGATCCGATCGAGATCGCGGCGCCGATCCAGCGGCGGCGGCGGCGGAAGATGAGGCTCATCGTCCCCGCGAGCGAGGGCAGCATGATCGGGGCGGCGAGCAGCGCACTGGACAGCGCCTGGGCGAGCGAACCGTTCACTGGCCTGCCTCCTTGTCCGCCTCGGGGGCGACCTCGCAGCGGCCCTGATCATCGCATTCGACGAGCGGATCGGTCTCGGGGTCGGGATCGCCGTCGACCTGGTCGGTGCCGGTCTCGAGGAAGCTGCGCAGCGAAAGCACGACGATCAGCGCGGTCATGCCGAAGGAGATCACGATGGCGGTCAGCACCAGCGCCTGGGGCAGCGGGTCGGTGTAGTCGGTGACGCCTGCCTCGAACAGCGGCGGGCGGTCGACCGCGAGGCGGCCGATGGCGAAGAGGAACAGGTTGATCGCGTAGCTCAGCATCGCGATGCCCAGCACAACCGGGAAGGTGCGCCCGCGCAGGCTGAGGTAGATACCCGCCCAAGTCAGCGCGCCGATGGCGGTGGCGATGAGAAATTCCATGCTCATGCGCGCTCTCCGCGCAGTTTTGCAGGGTCGATGTCCATCGGGCTGTCGCTAGCCTCCTTGTTGTCGTCCTTCTTGGCGCGCACCGCGATGTGGCTCAGCTCGGCGAGCGCGAGCATGACCGCGCCGATCACCGTCATGCCCACGCCGATGTCGAACAGCATGGCGGTCGCCAGCTCGAAATCGCCCACCAGCGGCAGGTGGAAGTGGCCGAAGGCGCTGGTGAACAGCGGTGCGCCGAAGACCAGCGAACCCAGCCCGGTGAGGGCTGCGAGGGTGACGCCCACGCCGATCATCAGATGCTCGTCGAGCTGGCGACGTGCGTCGGTCCACTCGAAGCCAGAGGCCATGTACTGCATCAGCATCGCGATGGAGATCACGAGCCCGGCGATGAAACCGCCGCCGGGGGCATTGTGGCCGCGCAGGAAGATATAGAGCCCGACCATGGTCGAGAGCGGCAGCAGCAGCCTTGCCGCGACCGCGAACATCATCGGGTGGCGTTCGGGCGACTGCGGCAGCTCGGCGACCCACTTGCGCAGGCGCTGTCCGGCAGCCCCGCGCGCGGCCGGCTGGAGCAGCGCGAAGATGGTCAGCGCGGCGATGCCGAGCACGGTGATCTCGCCGAAGGTATCGAAGCCGCGGAAGTCGACCAGCGTCACGTTGACGACATTGGTGCCGCCGCCGCCGGGGAGGCTGTTCTCCCAGTGATAGGCCGAGATCGGGTCGTTGGGCTCGCTGGTCATCACCGCCCATGCGGCAAAACCGACCGCGATGCCACCGGCAAGGCCGATCAGCGTGTCGCGTATCCTGAGGCCCATGCCCGAAATGCGCCTGGGCGACTTGGGCAGGAGGTTGAGCGCGAGCAGCAGCAGCAGGATCGTCACCACCTCGACCGAGATCTGGGTGAGCGCGAGGTCGGGCGCGGAGAGGTAGACGAAGGCGAGGCTGACGACGAGACCGATCACCGAGATGAAGATCAGCGTGAGGAAGCGCTGGCGCTGCGCGACGAGCACCGCGAGGATGCCCGCGAGCAGCAGCAGCCAGGCCGCAATCGCGACCGGCGGCGCCTCGAGCGGGGCGCGATCGCCCGCGGTGTAGCCGCCGTCCACCATGCCATAGACGCCTAGCGCGCTCGCGCCGGTGAAGATCACCGCAAGCTGGCGCTGCAGCGAACCATTGTGGATCAGTCCGGAGAAGCTGCGCGCGGCTGAGACGACGTTCTCCAGTCCGCGCTCGAACAGCGACTTGGCCTCGGGCACGAAACCGGTGTCCCAGATGCGCTGCATCGCCTTGTGCGCCATGAGCATCGCGATGCCGCCCGCAACCGCAAGCGCGCTCATCGCCAGAGCCGGGGTAAGGCCATGCCACAAGGCGGGGTGGAATTCGGGAGCGGTTCCGGCGGTCACGGCAGCAACGGCAGGCACGATCAGCGGCACCGCGAAGGTCGCAGGAAACAGGCCGACGAGCACGGTCAGCGCGACCAGTACGGCGGAGGGGGCCCATAGGCCAAAGCCCGGGTCATGCGGCTTGGCCGGATAGCTTTCGCGCCGCGGGCCGAAGTAGAGGTGGACGATGTAGCGCAGCGAATAGGCGACCGAGAAGGCGGCGGCGATCACCGCGAGCAGCGGCACCAGCAGGTCCTGCCCGGCCCAGACGGTGTGCACCGTCTCCTCGAGCATCATCTCCTTGGAGAGAAACCCGCCCAGCGGGGGCAGGCCCGCCATCGAGGCGGCGGCGACCACGCCCAGCGTCGCGGTGACCGGCATCAGTCCGGCAAGCCCGCCGAGCAGGCGGATGTCGCGTGTACCTGCTTCGTGGTCGACGATGCCCGCGTTCATGAACAGCGCGGCCTTGAACAGTGCGTGGTTGAACAGGTGGAACACCGCGGCCATCGCCGCGACCGGCGTGCCGAAGCCGAGCAGCATCGTCATCAGCCCGAGATGGCTGACGGTCGAATAGGCGAGGATGCCCTTGAGGTCCTGCTTGAAGAAGCCGATCACTGCCGCGAGCAGCATGGTGACGAGCCCGGTGGTGGCAACAATGTAGAACCAGGTCTCGGTTCCCGCGAGCACCGGCCACAGGCGCGCCATCAGGAACACGCCCGCCTTCACCATCGTCGCCGAGTGCAGGTAGGCGCTGACCGGGGTGGGGGCTGCCATCGCGTGCGGCAGCCAGAAGTGGAACGGGAACTGCGCCGACTTGGTGAAGCAGCCCAAGAGGATCAGCACCAGCGCGAGCGGGTAGAGCGGCGAGACCTGGATAGTGCCGCTTTGCGCGAGAATTCCGGTCAGTTCGTAGGTTCCGGCGATGTGCCCGAGCAGCAGCAGCCCCGCGATCAGTGCGAGCCCGCCGCCGCCGGTCACCGCCAGCGCCATGCGCGCACCCTGCCGCCCCTCGGCCTTGTCGCTGCGAAAGCCGATCAGGAGGAACGAGGAAAGGCTGGTCAGTTCCCAGAAAACCAGCAGCAGCAGCACGTTGCCCGCGAGAGAGATGCCCACCATCGCGCCCTGGAACAGCAGCAGCAGGCCGAGCAGGCGGGGCAGCGATTCCTCTTTTGGGAGATAGAAGCGTGCGTAGACCACGATCAGCAGGCCGATGCCCAGGATCAGCGCGGTGAACAGGAACGCGAGCCCGTCCATCCTGAGGGTGATCCCGAGGCCGAGCGCGGGCACCCAGTCGGCGTGGAAGCTGGTGATCCCGCCTGCCAGGATGGCTGGCGCCGTCGTCCCGAGCAGCGCCAGTCCGGCGAGCACCGGGGCCAGCGCCAGTGCGAACTGCAGGTTGCGTCCGGCACGGCTGGCTGCAGCAAGCAGTATGGCGCCGACAAACGGCAGGAGGGCGATCAGGACCAGGTGCAAAGGTATCTCCTCTTGTCGCCCGGGTCAGGTTGCGCTGTCGCAACCAGCGGGCGGCAATTGTGAGCACGGCAGATTGAACGCGCACGTTTTCCCGTTCTGGCGCGGTGAAGCAACCCTCAATGCGCGCTCATGTTGCAAGAAATTCACGCATGTCTGCTTGCGCGCAAGGGGAGGATCGCAAAGTCGGCAAGGGGCCTCAGTGCGCGATGCGCAGCGCGAGCCATGATTCGAGTGCGGCGAAGTGCTCGCTCCATGCCGGTGCGCGATAGCCGGGCAGGGCGGCATGCTGGCGCCTGGCGTCGGGGCCGTGGTGCAGGTGATCGAGCACCGCCGTCACCCAGGCCGAGGTGTCCGCAGGATCGACCAGGCAGGGAATCCCCCCGGCGATCTCGCGATAGACCGGCAGGTCCGAGGCGATCACCGCCGTACCCGAAGCGAGCGCCTCGACAACGGGAAGCCCGTAACCCTCAGCGTGGCTGGGCATGAGCAGTGCACGGGCACCGGCGAGCAGCGCGGCGAGCCGGTCATCGCTGCACGGCCCCTGCTCGATCACCCGGCCAGCGCTTGCAGGGTCGCGATCGAGCCGCTCGAACACGGGCTGTGCTTGCCAGCCGCGCTGTCCGACGATCACCAGCGAGGGCGTGGCCTCGCCGAGCCGTGCGCGCAGCCGGTCCCAGCAATCGAGCAGCAGCACGTGGTTCTTGCGCCCCTCGATGGTCCCGACGATGAGGAAATAGGGTTCGGCCGGGAGGGCGATATCGCCATTGGGTTCAGGCGGGGCGATGCCGAGATGCGCGATGCAGTGAGGCGGGAGCGCCAGTCGCTCGTCGCGGGCGAAGCTGGTGAGCGCGTCGCGCGTCGCACTCGAGTTGAGAACCAGTCCGCTGGCACATTGCAGCGCCTGTCGGATCCGCGCGCGATGGCGCATATCCTCGCCTTCACGGCAGAATTCGGGATGCGTGATCGGGATCAGGTCATGGATGAGGAACACTGCGTTGAGCGCATGGGTCGCGATCCAGCCGGGCAGCGAAGGGTTGTCCAACCCGGTATGGCCGACGTTGAGCAGGATGCGTCCGGCATGGTCGTCCCGGCGATAGGCAGCGCTTGCCAGCGCGCGGGCGGCGAGCAGCGCCAGCCGCTTGCGGTCGAGTAGCGTCCCCTCGTCGAGCAACATGGCGGCAAGGGTTTCGGTCTCGCGCGCGTCCAGAACCAGCCGGTGCCCGCGCCATTGCAGAACGGCGCTCGCGCGCGTGGCGAAGTGCGCGAGATAGGCCCGGCAGACCCGGTCGATGCCGGTCGGCTGGCGCGTGCCCCAGCCGCGCCACACGAGGCGGCTGACGTCGAGCAGGTAGGGGCGCGGGGGCCGCTTGCCTGCGTTCATGCGCGAAGGCTTGCAGGTTCGCCGTTACGGTGGGTCTGTGTGCCTGTGGCCGCCTCTTTTCGGGAGCGCCGGGCAGGTGTGGCAGGCAAGAGCCGCGCCAGCGAACTGTCGACGAGCTCGCGGGTGGCCGATTCGCTGCCGATGCCGCCGCGCACGAGGCAGCGTTCGACCAGAACTCGGCGAAAGGCATGCCACAGCACCATGTCGGGCCGTGCCGGATCGGTCCAGAATCCGTCGAGCGGGCCCTGGTGCGTGATACCGGGCACGTCGTAGACCGCCTCGCCCAGCACGATCACCGGCACGCCCGCGGCCAGCGCCAGCGTGCCGCAGGTACTGTTGACACAGACCACCCCGCGCGAATTGCCGCACAAGGTGTCGATCTGGGCCTGCGCGACGTGGATCACGCGTCCGGTCAGGCCGTGGCGTGCAGCCCGGCGCGTGAGCGTGCGGCGCCAGTTGCGCCAGCCTGCATCGAGCGGGTGCTCCTTGACTACCAGCATGGCTTCGGGCGGGGCATGGCGGGCAAAGCTGGCGAGCACGTATTCGAGCGCCATGACCATTGTCGAGAAAGGCGAATGCGCCCTGATCTGGTAGTCGCCCGAGAGTTGCAGCGGAAACAGGAAGTAGGGACGGCCCCCGGTCAGGTCAGGTCTGTCGCCGGCCTTCGGTCGGAGACGAGCCCGCTCGCGGGCAAGGCGCCAGGCCCAGCCGAGCCCTTCGAGCAGGATCGAGCCCTTGCGGTGCGAGCTGTAGAAGGGAAAGCGCAGGGCCAGCCGTCCGGTCACCACCGCGTGATAGTGCCAGTAACTGTCGTGCGCGCGCCGCGCGAAGGCGGCGGTGACCGGCGGCAGGTCTGGCAGCGGCGGCAGCGCGCGCGCCAGTTCGAGCAGCTTGTCTGCGTCGCGCTCGAAGCGGGAGAAACCGTTCACGCCCTCGCGCTCGAGCGTCATCCAGTCGGGCCGGATGTAGCCTTCCTCGAAGACGTGGACGTGCACGCCGCGCAGCCGGGCCAGCCGCAAGGCGCGTGCGTGTACCGGGCGACAGTCCCCGAACAGCACGAGGTCGGTGACGGCATGGGTAGTCACGAAGCGGTCGAAGAACAGCGGCCAGTTGGCCATGCGCCCGCGATAGTCATGGCTCGCTTCGGGCCAGTCGCGCTTGTCGCCGCCCGACAAGTTGATGCGCATGACCTCGGCGCCGCGCTCGCGCAGGGCGGTGCCGAGCAGGCGGAAGAAGGGGCCGGGCGGCCCTTGCAGGAACAGGAAGCTGCGTGTGCGCGCACTTTCGCTCGCGGGCGCTGGCTCGCGTGCCAGCCTGGGAGCGGCGAGCGGGGACAGGCTCACAGCGCATGTTCCGGGGCGTTCGCGGCGGGGAGGGCGAAGCGGCCTGTCAGCAGGCGGCGCAGCGCGCCTTGAGCGCGGCGCAAAGCGATCAGAGGGGTTAGCCTCGCCCGGGCCTGCCCTCGTCCGGCGAGGCGCGCCACGAGCACCTCGGGCGTGCATGGCAGGCGCGTTACCGGGTCAGTGTAGCGCGGGTAGAGGATCAGCGCACAGGCGACCAGCTCATCGAGCGAACGCACCCGGTCGCGTCGTGCGGGTACCGGAGCGCAGTCCAGTGTCAGTCCCCAGCCAGCATAGAAGGGCATGGCATGCGTCACCACCTTGCACCCGCGCAAAAGAGCCTCGAAGCCGGTCAGCGATGAGATTACGTGGACCGTGTCGGCCTGTTCGAGCAGGGCAGCGACCAGGCTTTCGCGATCGATAGTGTCCGCCCAGTTGAGGACCAATTCATCAGGGAGCGCGCCCTTGCGGTGACCGGCCTCGACGTCGGGATGTGGCCGGTAGACGATATGGGCGTCTGGTTCGGCCTTCCTCGCACGGCGTAGCAGGGCAAGATTGTCGAGATCGGTGCCGGCCATCGCGCGGTCGTCCGCGACTTGCCCGACGACAAGGACGACGCGATGCTTGCGGCAAGGAACGGGGCCGCTGGCGGGCGGGCGCTTCGGCGGAGCGCCATATTTGCCGATGCCCGCTGCGACGAGCCGTTCGCGCAGGTCGCGCGCCCTTGCACACAAGGCGGACGGTATCTCGGCTTTGCGCAGGAGAGTCTCGATCGTGCTAGGGCCGGTCGGGTCGAAATG
The DNA here is from genome assembly GCF_015865035.1 of Novosphingobium aureum. Taxonomy (GTDB): domain Bacteria; phylum Pseudomonadota; class Alphaproteobacteria; order Sphingomonadales; family Sphingomonadaceae; genus Novosphingobium; species Novosphingobium aureum. Next base: position 30,067 of record NZ_JADZGI010000007.1, read on the forward strand.
GGCGCCGAGCGGGTCGAGAACGATCGAGAGCGGTGGCACGCAATGGGCGCCCAGCCCCGAGGAGCGGATCAGGCCGTCCTCGATCTCGGCAAGCTGGCCGACTTGGCGCTCAAGCGTGTCGATCAGGCGCGGGGTGCAGCGTGCGCGCCATGCGACGACATGTCCGGTGCCCCGGATACCGGCCTCGCCGCGCCCGGATCGCGGTATCCGGCTGCGATGCCGGACCGGTCCCGTCCCGTCCCAGAGCAGCGGATCGACCGTGGGCCGTTTCCACCGGGCCACGCCAAACACCGCGTGGATCTTGCGGTTCTCGTGGATCGTGCGACGCCACCGGGCGAGCAGTTCAATCGCATTGTGCGGGGACAGCGCAGCTGCGCTGAACGGGTCGCGATAGCACCACGAATCGGCAAGCTCGGCCTGCACGACACTGGCCAGCGTGTTCTCCATCTCGAGCGTCAATTCACTACCAGGCGCGCTGTCTTCGGCGCTGCCTGCCAGCCGTGCAAAGCGGCCTTGGCCGATAATGCGGCAGCGGCATTGCAGGACGCGCGCGACCAGCGCGGCCTCGTCTTCGGCATCGGCTATGACCAGACTGGCCGAGCTGCACAGCGCCCAGGGATCGCTGTCGTGGGCAAGGTGCCGGATCGGTGAGGGTGAGCGGGCAATGGTAAGGTCGACCCAAGGCCTCAGGGCCGCGCCATGCGCCACCCGGACCAGTAGCGGCTCTGAGGGGAATTCTCGACGCGCCATGGCGATCAGCATCGGCAACCACCTTGCATGCGAGGCACAGATGACGACGCCGGATGGAGAGGGTGTCGCCGGCAGGCAGGCGCGGTCACTATCCGGCCCAGGCCCCCAGAACGGGCCGCCCACCCTGTGCTCGCGCAGCAGGGCGAGCAGGCTGTGGCCTTCGCCAAGGCCTTGCGCACCATCGCTGGCCTCGCATTCCGCGAGGCTCGATGCGCGTGCAGGGCGGACCGCCAAGGGCGCGGCGCGGTGTCCGGGAAACGGCGGAATGCGCAGGAATGCGGGAGGATGCTGGACAGAGGTCTTCACCCTGCCGTCCTTGCTGCAGCTGCGAGCGAGGACCATGCAGGTCCGCTCGAAGATGGACCAGCGAGAGGGCAAATGGGGCGATCGGCCGCCCGGTTCGACGATGCCGGTGACGAGGGTCTGCCGACCGATGCCCGTCTTCGTAAGCACGTGGCCCCGGTCGGAAGGATGGTGCAGTTGCCTGTCGCCTCCCACCAGTTCAGCACCGCAACCGCTTGTCGACCGGGGAGCCGAGGAGCGGATCGTGCCTGGCGCGAAACTGCAGGTCCGCCGAGAAAGTAAAGTCTTCGCAGTCTTGCAGGAAAGGCGGGCGCCGCCGCCGTGCCGAACCGTCCGGGCGCTGCGCATGTACTGCCTGCACTACGCCAGTCTGCCCGAAGCCGGAGAGGCTTGCGCCGACCTTCTCGGTTTCGCTCGAGTGGTTGCATCGTTCGCCCCTGCATGGCTGGCCCGTCACCGGCACGATGGTGGCATGCGCGGCTTTGCGCAGGGTGCGAAACAAGAACCGATCCTGATCTAGTTGCTATGGAATTTGCCTCGCAACTGCCGTGAGGTGCGCAGCCTGTCCCGGCGACGAGGTCGGCCAGTTGCAAGAAGGTGGGAAGAGCCATGCGCGATGGAAGACAGGCCATCGACGGAAGACAGGCCATCGGCCGGTCGGCTGCATCAGGCGATCAGGCTGTGCTGGCTGACCGGACCGGGCCGGGCCATCAGGAAACGGTAACGTGTCAGGACGCCGCGATCCTGCTGAATCCCTTGCGGGCTACGCCTGTGTTGGCCAAGGGGCCGGTTAACCCGCAAGATGCAGATGCCTTACGCCGGGGGCATGCGGTTATCACGCTCGAGGCTGAAGCGTTGACGCAGCTAGCCCGTGGACTGGACGCCACTTTTGCCAAGGCTTGCCGCCTGCTCGCAGGCACGCGTGGGCGGATCGTCGTTTCGGGCATGGGCAAGTCGGGCCACGTCGGTCGCAAGATCGCGGCGACTCTCTCGGCGACCGGCTCACCGGCCATTTACGTGAACCCGGCCGAGGCGGCGCACGGGGACTTGGGCATGATCGTTCCCGGAGACCGGCTGCTGGTCCTGTCCAACTCGGGCAACACTCCGGAGCTGCGCATCCTGCTCGATCATGCACGCGGACATGATATCGACATCGTCGGCGTCACCGCAGACAAGACGTCCTTGCTGGCGCGGCGGGCGACGGTGACGATCCTTGTCCCCAAGGTTGCCGAGGCCTGTCCCCAGGGGCTTGCCCCGACCAGTTCGAGCACCCAGCAACTTTCGCTCGGCGATGCGCTGGCAATGGCACTGCTCGATGGTCGCGCCGGTGGCGGGGACAAGATCGGAAAGCTCCACCCGGGCGGCATGATCGGGCTGCGCCGCAAACGGGTGGGCGAACTCATGCACGGCCCGCAAGGCCTGCCGCTCGTGCATGGCGAACAGGCGATGGAGAGCGTGATCTCCTCGATGACGTCCTCGGGTTTCGGTATCGCCGGGGTCGTCGATGCAGCGGGCCAGTTGCTCGGCACGATAACCGATGGCGACCTGCGGCGTCATTTCGCGGCGCTGGGCACGCTGCGCGCGGGTGACGTCATGACCGCGAGCCCGCGCGTCCTGCACGTGGACATGACGGCTGAGGAAGCTCTCGCCTTTCTCAACCACTGCCGGATCACCTGCGCCTTCGTCATGCCTGCCAAGCCATGCGCAGTGCACGATCAGGCCGGGACCGGACCGGCGAACGCGGGGGGCAAGCCGCTCGGGGTAATCCACATGCACGACTTCGTGCGGTTGGGGCTCTCGTGAACATGGCGGACCTACCGCTGGCGGGTGCCTGCCAGCCTTGTGAACCTCCCCGGGGCGATGGCGCGGTCCCGCTGGATAATCTGACCGCGCAAAGCTGTGCGACGATCATCCCGGCACGCTTTGCCTCCTCGCGCTATCCGGGCAAGCCGCTGGTGCCGCTGACCGGGGCCTCAGGCGAATGCCGCAGCCTGATCCGGCGCACCTGGGATCGCGCGCGCGAGGCAACCGGGGCGGGTGGCTTGTGGGTGGCGACGGATGATGCGCGCATCGCCCACGAGACACGGGGTTTCGGTGGCGCCTGCGTAATGACCTCAAGGGCGTGCGCCAATGGCACCGAGCGCTGCGCCGAGGCCGTTGCCCGGCTCGGTTCAACGGCGCACTTCGTGGTCAATTTTCAGGGTGACGCCCCGCTCATGCCTGCCGGGCTCGTGGCGCGGCTGGTGGCACTCCTGCGCGCCGACCCCGAAGCGGCGATGGCGACCGCTGCGGTGCGGGCCTCACCGCAGGTTCATGCGCGGATGCTGGACGATGCGGCGCGCGGGCTTTCGGGCGCGACCACGGTGGTAACCGATAGAGCTGGACGTGCGCTCTATTTCTCGCGCCATGTCCTGCCCTTCGGCGCTGACCCGCAAGCCGCGCGGCGAACGGGGGCAGTACGGATTCATCTGGGCCTCTACGTCTATCGTCGCAGCGCGCTCGATGCCTACCGCGCAGCATCGCCTTGCGCCAGCGAAATGGCCGAGGGTCTTGAGCAACTGCGTTTTCTCGACATGGGCATGACAGTTCGGGTGCTCACCCTGGATGCGCTCGAATGGGATGCGATCGAGCTCAACAATCCCGGCGATGAACAGCGTATTGAGCAGGTTCTGCGCGAGCAGTCCATTGCCTGATCGTCGCGCCGAAAACCGTCCGTACGCCACGTTGTACGAGAGGGCAGGTAGCGATGCGCGCGTGCCATCGGCAAGGCGGTGTGAACCGGTCCGCTGGCTTGCTGAGTATACCGGTCCCGGCATCACTGCGGGCAGAGGGAGGACTAGCGTCTACTCGCCGCGGTGTGCCCTTGCGCCGCGTTCGAGTGGTCGCTGGGGCGATGGGCTCGGGGCGTGTGCTGGCAGCCTCGCTCAAGTGATCGGGCTGGTATTATCCTCGTTAGCTCGATCCCGGCCCCTTCGATTGCGTCACTGTCGAGTCGCGCCTCGCAGACCCGCGGTCTCGTGGTCTCTTTCAGGGTTCGATCTGGCGGCCGGTATCAAGTGGAGGGAATCCCTTGACCAGTCGGTCGATCGCCAGCGCCTGCTCGAGAAAGGGGCGCAGCAGTGCCAATGGCAAGGCGCTTGGCCCGTCGCACGGAGCACGGTCCGGATCGGGGTGCGCCTCGAGGAAGAGCCCCGCGATACCGAGCCCCATGCCTGCCCGCATCAGCGCCGCGACCTGTCCGCGCCGGCCCCCTGCACCTTGTGCAAGGGCGCCGGGCCGCTGCAGTGCATGGGTCACGTCGAAGATTACCGGGGCCAGCGCCTTCATCGCATCCATCCCGAGCATGTCGACCACGAGGTTGTTGTAGCCGAACGCAGTGCCGCGTTCGCACAGCAGGACCCGCGAGTTTCCGGCCTGCGCGCACTTGTCGATTATGTGGCGCATCTCGTGCGGAGCCAAGAACTGCGGCTTCTTGATATTGACGATGCGCCCGGTGCGGGCCAGCGCGACGACGAGGTCGGTCTGGCGCGCAAGAAATGCCGGAAGCTGAACGATATCAGCTACTTGTGCGACTGTGGCTGCCTGTACCGGCTCGTGCACGTCGGTGACGATCGGCACCGCGTGACGCGCCTTGATCGTGGCCAGCATCTCGAGGCCGCGGTCCAGCCCGGGACCGCGGCACGAGGCCATGCTCGAGCGGTTGGCCTTGTCGAAGCTTGCCTTGAACACGAAGGGAATGCCCAGCGCGGCGCATGTTTCGGCGAAGGTGCCGGCGACGCGCAGAGCGGAAGGTGCATCCTCCAGCACGTTGACCCCGCCGATCAGGACGAAAGGCGCATCGTTGGCGAAGCGCACGTGCTTATCGAGCACGACCTCGCCGATAGCGCCGCCATCTCCGCTGTCGGAATTGGCGGGTGGGGGGACCGGATGCGCAGGGCCATGCGGCGCGGGATTGGCCGTGGACGTGGCGCAAAGCGAGGGATCGGCTGGGGACATCGGCGCTCCTTTCCGGAATGCGGCGTGGCTTTCGCGGTGTCGAAGGCCACGGCACGAGCGTCAAGGCGAGGTCACTCCGTTCGGGTGGCGTCTGGGCATTGGATGCCATTGCGGCGCGCTTGGGGTGGCAGGATCGGCGGGCTTGGCATGGGGCCGGGCAGGGTGGCCGTCGTACAGGACCTGCCGCAGGCGCGCGTGCGTGCACCTGGCGACGGGGCAGGCTGGCGGACAGCACCACGATCGGGTCCGTTGTGGTGCGGCTTTCCCTCTTTTTTGCAGGGACCTGCCTGATGCACGAAGGTACCGGCCCGGCCGCGCTCGCCAGACTCCTGCGGCGCCACGCCGGCGCGCAAGGGCGCGCGCAGAGTTCGGCGCCAGCACTCGCGCGGTTGGCTTCGCTGGCCCGCAGGCACTGGCTGGCGGTGATCTGTGTCGTCATCCCCGGATTGCTCGCTGGCGTCTATTTCGCGTTCGTTGCCTCGGACGTCTACATTTCCGAATCGCGTTTCGTGGTGCGTGAGCCGGACAAGCCGGCGGCGACCGGGCTCGGCCTGATCCTCAAGGGCATCGGCTTCAGCAATTCGGGCGACGAACTGATGGCGACGCGCGAATACATCCTCTCGCGCGATGCGCTGGCCGCGCTCGATCGTAAGGGCGGCTTCGAACGGGCCTACCGTCGTCCCGGCGTCGCCTGGACCGACCGCTTCGATCCACTCGGACTGAGTGGGACCTTCGAGGATCTCTACGACTATTACGCCGGTACGGTCAGCGTCGAGCGCGACAGCACCTCGGGTGTCGCCGTACTGCGTGTCCGGGCCTTCACCGGGGCAGATGCGGCGCGCTTCAACCGGCGCTTGCTGGCGATGGCCGAACGGCGGGTCAACGCGATGAACGCGCGCGGGCGCAGTGACCTCGTGCGCCAGGGCATTGCCGAGGTCGAGGTTGCCAAGCGCCGTTCGCTGGCAGCGGCGCAGGCGCTCGGGGCCTACCGCGACCAGCGCCGGGTCGCCGATCCGCAGCAGCAGGGCATGGTCACCTTGCAGCTGGTTTCCAAGCTGCAGGACGAGCTCGTGCGTTCGCGCACAATGCTCGCGCAGGTGCGCGGCCTTGCCCCGGACAACCCACAAATCCCCGTGCTCGAACAGCGCGTTGCGATGATCGCGCGCGAGATCGACCGCGAGATCGCCTCGGTCGCGGGCAGCCCGGCCTCGCTCGCCGCGACCTCGGTAGAATACCAGCGCCTCGTGCTCGAGAGCGAGTTTGCCGACAAGCAACTCGCTGCGGCGATGACGTCGCTCGAACAATCGCGGTCCGAAGCGGCACGCCAGCAGGCCTATGTCGAGACGATCGCGCAGCCCAACCTGCCCGACAGCCCACTCGAACCGCGCCGTCTGCGCGGCATCGTCACCGTGATCGTGCTCGGGCTGGTGGCCTGGGGGATCGTGCATATGGTTCTCGCCGGGCTGATGGAGCACCGCGAATGAGCCGGATGCGTGAGAGGCTTGCGCCGGTGCGCCTGGCCTGGCGGGTCCAGCGCCGGGTACTGGGGGCGCTGCTCCTTCGCGAGATTCTGACCCGCTACGGGCGTCACAACATCGGCTTTGCCTGGCTGTTCATCGAACCGATGGTGTTCACGCTGGGGGTTACCGCCTTGTGGAGCGTCATCCATGCGGGCGAAGGGTCATCGCTGCCGATCGTCGCCTTTGCGCTGACCGGCTATTCGACCGTACTGATGTGGCGCAACATGCCCTCGCGCTGCATCACCGCGATCGAACCCAATCAGACGCTGCTCTACCATCGCCACGTCAAGGTGCTCGACTTCTACGTCGCGCGCATCGCGCTCGAGGCGATCGGGGCGACCGTCTCCTTCGTGCTGCTGGCGCTGTTCTTTGCCTATATCGGCTGGCTCGAACCGCCCGAGAACACGCTCAAGGTGATCTGGGCCTGGATCATGCTGTTCTGGTTCGGGGCGGGGCTGGCGCTGCTTGTCGGGGCGCTGGCCTATCGCAACGAGATCGTCGACCGCATCTGGCACCCGCTCGCCTATCTCACCTTCCCGCTCTCGGGCGCGGCCTTCCTCGTTGACGCGCTGCCGCCGCGTGCGCGCGACCTGCTCTTGTGGGTGCCGATGGTCAATGCGGTGGAGTATTTGCGCGAAGGATACTTCGGTTCGGTTATCCGCGCGCATCACGACATGGCTTACATGGCCGTCTTCAATGCAGGCCTGCTGCTGGTTGCGCTGGCGCAGGTGCGCAAGGTCGCCCGGCGGGTGATTCCGACATGATCGTGCTCGAGGACGTCCACAAGGCCTATCCCATGCAGCATGGCGCGCATTGCGTGCTGCGCGGTGTCGATCTGGTGGTGCGTCCGGGAGAGCGGCTGGGTGTGGTCGGGCGCAACGGGGCAGGCAAATCGACCGTGATCCGTCTGGTCAGCGGGGCCGAGCGGCCCGATCGCGGGCGCATTACGCGCACGATGACGGTATCGTGGCCGATCGCTTTCGGCGGCGCGTTCCAGGGCGCGCTGACCGGGCTCGACAACTTGCGTTTCATCTGTCGGGTCTACGGCGTCGATCCGCGCGACAAGATCGCCCAGGTCGACGATTTCGCCGAACTGGGCCGTTTCCTGCGCGAGCCGGTCAATACCTATTCCTCGGGGATGCGCGCGCGGCTTGCCTTCGCACTGTCGATGGCGATCGAGTTCGACTGCTTCCTGATCGACGAGGTCGTCGCCGTCGGCGACCATCGCTTCACCCGCAAATGCGAGGCGCAACTGTTCGGTGAGCGGGCCGACCGGGCGATGATCATCGTCTCGCACAACCTCGCCTATGTGCAGCGGCACTGCGCGCGCATCGCCTTGCTGCACGATGGCCGGCTCAGCGAATTCAGCGACAAGCAGGAGGTCCTGGACGCCTATGAAGCACTCTAGTTCCACGCTTGCGCCCGTATCCCCTCGCGCGGGCGTCCATCCCGAGGCGCTCCACGATGAGCGGCGCGGGCGTGAAGGTCCGCAGCGGTGCGAGCCCGAAGCTTCGGACTGGCCATCGCCACCGGCGCGCACCGGGCACGAGCGCATGCGGGTGATGGTCGAGATGCGGCCCGCGCTCGAAGGCTTTGCAGGCATTCCCCAGGAAGTGCGCCTGTTGTTTGCCGGACTTCGCCGGATCGACGAACTCGAGGTCAGCGGCATGTTGCAGACCTCGCACCGGATGCTCTCGGGCGGTGCCAGTCCGCGTCAGTTGCGCAGGAACAATCGCTCGCAGCTGCTCAATCGCCAGTCGAAAGTCATCGTTTCGCTGGCAGAAACCCCGTTCGGCCCGGTGATCGACCGCGTCGCGCGCTACTTGCGCCGCAAGCTCAACGCGCTGTTTTTGGTCATTCTCGTGTCAATCGGCCTGGGGCGCATCAGGCTGGGCCATTTCGATTCCCGCCTGTTTCGCGATTTCGCCTGGCGCACGCTCTTCGACAAGACCCTGCCCGACAGCGATTTCGGCACCGTCGCCTCGAGCCGCTTCCGGATCTGCTCGGTGCCCTGGCATACCATGCATCTCGCCGGGCTTTCGACCCTCGCCTGGCGCAAGGTCGCGCTCTACCCCCAGCTGCGCAGCGAGGACGTCGACCTGTTCATCGCCCAGACGCCCTATCCCGGGCGCATTTCGCCGCGCACCCGCATGATCGTGCGCTACCATGATGCGATCCCGGTGCTCTTGCCGCACACGATCCCGGACAAGTCGATCCATCAGGCAACGCATTTCCATGCGCTGCAGGCCAATGTTCGCGCGGGGGCTTGGTTCGCCTGCGTCTCCGAGGCGACACGGCGCGATCTGCTCACCCTCTTCCCCGAGGCCGAGGCCCGCTCGGTGACCATCCACAACATGGTCTCGCCTGCCTATTTTCCGCAGGAGGCCGCGCCCGAGAAAGTGCCGGGCATCATCCGCGCGCGCCTGCACGAAGGCGATGCAGGAAAGGGCGTCTCCGTCAGCCCCGCCTTTCTCACCAATACCGAGCGCGAGAATTTTTACCGCCGCCATCTCGAAGGTGCGACCTTGCGTTACCTGCTGGTGGTTTCGACCATCGAGCCGCGCAAGAACCACAACCGGCTGGTCTCGGCCTGGGAGCGGATTCGCGCTGCGGCCGATCCCGATCTCAAGCTGGTGGTCGTGGGGGGGCTGGGCTGGGACTACCAGCGCACGCTGGCGCGCTTTTCCTCGTGGATCGAGCGCGGCCAGCTGTTCATGCTCAGCGCGGTGCCATCGCCCGACCTCAGGGTGCTCTATCGCAATGCGCAAGTCACGGTCTGTCCCAGCTTCGCCGAGGGTTTCGATTTTTCGGGCGTCGAGGCGATGCGTTCGGGCGGCTGCGTGATCGCATCGGACATCGCGGTCCACCGCGAGGTCTACGACGATGCCGCGCTCTATTTCTCGCCCTATTCCACCGGTGCGCTGGTGGATGTGCTGGCGCGCGCGCTCGAAGGGGAGGCTGGCGAGGCGCGGCGGGCGGACTTGCGCCGCCGGGGCGAAGTGGTCGCACGTCGCTACCTGCCAGAAGCGATCCTCCCGCGCTGGCGCGATTTTCTCCGGCAGATGGGGGACAAGCCATGACCATGAAGATGGCAGTCGCCATGCTCGCCTACGATCGGGCGGATTATGCCGCGCCGGTGCTGTCGTCACTGCAGGCGCAGACCATCGTGGGGGAGCCGCTGGGCGCGCGCTTCGACCTGTGGCTGTTTCAGGATGGCCTGTGTGCGGATGATCCGGCCTCGGACCCGGGCGGGCATGGCGCGATCGCGCGGCTCTTCGCCTCGCAGGGGACGCCGGGGCAGGTGGTGACCCAGTCGGGCAACCTTGGCGTGGCAGGCCACTTCGATGTGGCCGAAAAGCGCCTGTTTCGCGAGGAAGGCTACGACTACGTCGTTTTCTGCGAGGACGACCTAGTGCTCGCGCCCGGCTACATGGCGACCATGGCACTGCTTGCCGAGCGCTTTGCCGAAGATCCGCGGGTGGGCATGGTCTCGGCCAATCCCGGTGACGTCACGGTTGCGCGCGAGGTGCAGGAGGCGCGGCGCCAGGCCTACAGTGCGATGGACCATAACTGGGGCTTCGGCATCTCGCGCAGGTTCTGGGAACGGCGCCAGCCCTTCGTTGAGCATTATCTCGCGCTGATCGGTGAGCGCCCCTATCGCCGCCGTCCGGGGCATCTGGTCACGCAGTGGCTGCGCGCTTGCGGGTTCGATCCGCTCGGGTCGAGCCAGGACTATGCCAAGCAGTGCGCGACCATGGCGCTGGGCGCGGTGCGCATCGCCACCGGCTTCAACCTCGGCCTGCCGATCGGCCGGACCGGGCTGCATTGCCGCCCCGAACTGTTCGAGCGCATGGGCTTCACCCGTACCGTGGTCGCGCGCGGCGCGCCGGTTTCGCTCGCCCCGCTCGATCAGGAAACTTACGCCGAGATCTTCAGGAAGCAGGCGCGCGGCATGGCGCAGATGCCGCGTATCCTGCCCGAAGGGATCGACGAGGAGACGGTGCGCGGCTGGGAAAAGCGGGTCCTCGCCGGCGAAACCGCGCCCGAGCGGGTGCTCGGTGCACACTGGCGTGCACGCATCGACGAGTCGCCAGCGCCGCCCGCCTCCCCGGTGCCTGCCGCGCATGCTCCGCTGGTCTGGTCGGCGGGCGACATTCCGCGCCTCCCGCATATGGAGCCCGAAGGCCTTGCCTTGCTGCGTGAATGTCTCGCACGTGCGAACTGCTATCTCGAATTCGGAGCGGGCGGCAGCACGGTGCTGGCTGCGGCGATGGGACTCGAGGCCATCATCTCGGTCGAATCCGATCCTGCCTACCTCGAAGCCACGCGCGCGGCGGCCGAAGCGGAGGCCGGGGCAGGCGCGGCGGCAGCGATCGCGCCGCATCCGGTGGACATCGGCCCCACTGCGGCCTGGGGCAATCCGGTCGATCCGGGCAAGGCCGCGCGCTGGCCTGCCTATTGCGGATCGGTCTGGCAGCGCATCATTGGTGGAGAGCTGGCCAGTCCCGACCTCATCCTCGTCGACGGGCGGTTTCGCGTCGCCTGCTTCCTGCTCAGCGCGATCAGCGCGAAGCCGGGCACCGTGATCCTGTTCGACGACTACTTCGACCGCCCGCACTACCACGTGGTGGAGACCTGCTTGAAACCGGTCGGGCGCGCCGGGCGAATGGCGCGCTTCGAGGTTCCGCCAAACGAGGAGGCAGGGCTGCAGCGCTGCCTGCCCGAACTGCTCACCCATTCGACGGACTATCGCTGATGGAAGTAACGATGGAAGAGACCGCGCGTGCGGCGATAGTTGCGCAGCTCGGCCTGATCGCCGAACAGATCGCGGTCGATCCCGTCTGGGCAGTGCGGCAGGTCGAGACCGTGGCCGAGGCGGGCCTGCATGACTGGTACCGTGCCGAACGGGGCGAAGTGCCCGGGCGCGGCTCACTCGCGGCGGCCGGTCGCGCGGCGCGCGGCCCTTTCGCCAGTGACTCCGACCGGGCCTTTCATGCCCATGCCCTCGCCGCGAACGAGCAGCTGGCCGAAGCTGCCGTGCACATGGAAAGGCTCGCCGCGCGTGATCCCAGGGCGGACTATTTCCAGTTCCTCGCCAGTGTCTATGAACGTGTGGGCCGCTTGCCCGAGGCGCTAGGCGCGGCGCGGCGCGGGCTGGATGCGAATCCGGGCTCGGCACAGCTCGAGGCCGACCGCCAGCGCATCGTCGTTGCCCTGCAGCGCGCCCGGCTGCGCAGTCCGCCAGCAGCATTGGCCTTGTGGGAAGAGCGGGGCGGAGGAGCCGTGGCAGCGCTCCTGCTGGGGCTTCACTTATGCGCCGGGGCGCTGCGCCGACGGTTCGCAAGCGCGTGAGCCTACAATCACTCCACCCTCGGGCAGTCACGGCACTGGCGCTGGTGCTGGCCAGCCTGCTTCAGGCCGGCTGCATGAGCACATCAGTAGGGCCCTCGCCCTCGCGTGTCATGGCGACAAGCGATGCGGGCGTGATGGATGGCGTGCGCGTGATCGACCTCGACGTCAGCCCCGAACTGTTGCCTCCGCCGCGCCGCTGGCCGCAATTCTCTCAGGCTTTCCCGGAGCGGGAAATGGCGGGCGGCAAGCCTGCACAGGAACAAGACGCGCCCGGAGAGCGGGTCGGGATCGGAGACAGCCTTTCCATCACGGTAATCGAGGCGCCGCCTGCGACCCTGTTCGGGGCCGGTGCAATGCTCACCGAGTCGGGGCTCGCGGGGGCGGGCAGTCAGGCCCTGCCCGAACGCGTGGTCGGGCGCTCGGGCGCGGTCTTCGTGCCCTTTGCGGGGCAGGTCGCCGTGGCCGGTCTCACCACCGAAGAGATCGCGCAAAGCATTGCCGCGCGTCTTTCGGGCAAGGCGCACCTGCCCCAGGTCAGCGTGGCGCTCGTGCGCAATCAGGCCTCCGCGGTTACCGTGGTTGGCGACGTCGCCGAGGCGCGGCGCGTGCCGCTCACCCCGGGAGGGGAGCGCGTGCTCGATGCCATCGCCGCCGCTGGCGGAGCGAGCCAGCCCGTCCACGAGACGCTGGTGCAGATCACCCGGGGACCTCGCGTGGTGGCGATGCCGCTCGACACGGTGATCCGCGATCCTGCCCAGAACGTGCGCCTTCGCCCCGGCGACGTGGTGAGCACCTTCGCGAGGCGCTACAGCTTCACCGTGCTGGGGGCGGCGGCGAAGAGCGGCGAGGTGCCCTTCGAGGCTACCGGCATCACTCTTGCCCGCGCGCTCGGCCGGGTCAGTGGCCTTCAGGATTTTCGCGCAGATCCGCGCGGTCTGTTCCTGTTCCGCTGGGAGGAGCCGGACAAGCGGCTGGCCGACGGGCGCGTGCTGCATCGTGGCGATGCGGGACGCATCCCGGTGATCTACCGCATCGACATGAAGGACCCGGCGACCTACTTCCTCGCCCAGAACTTCGAGATGCGCGACGGCGACCTGCTTTATGTCGCGAATTCGGGAATCTCGGAATTCCGCCAGTTCTTTGCCGTGATCGCCTCGACGGTGCTGCCGGTGGCTGCGGTGCGCAACGGCTTCTGAGCTTCAGGCGCACTCCTCCAGCATCGCCAGCAGCGCAAAACTCGCCAGCCAGTGCTCGCCCATGTAGTCGCCTGCGACATGGGGCAGTGCAGCGTCGAGATGGAGGTTGGCCAGCGACCTGAGCCTGTCGATGCGTGGACCCTTGCCGATTGCCTTGGCGATTCCACGCAGGCACCAGCCCCGGCTGAGGTTGAGCCCGTCGAGATGCGCGATCTTGCCATCGCTGCGATCCGAGACATGGGCGGGGGCGAATCCCTCGCCGAGAAGTCCGTCCACCGGCAGGAAAGCGTCGAACCAGCGCGCAAAGCTTTCGGGCGTCTCGATGCGCGCCATCAGCAGCGCCGCGGTGAGTGCGGGAGAGAGGAATTCGTCGCCACCCGGCTCCCAGCCCCGATAGTCGCGCCTGGCTGCAAAGGTGGCACGCGTCCACTCGGCAATGCCGGTGGCGAGCGCGGGATCGAAGCGCAGCGCCCACTCGTGCGCGAGGATAAGGGCAAATGCCGTGTTGAAATGGGTGCCCACGGTGATCGGGTAGGTCAGGCGCTCGAGGTAGGCGCCCAGCATCGCGGCGAAGCGCCGCGCAAGCGGTTCGAGCCGCGCGGCCCAGTTCCGGTCTGCGTGCCGCGTCGCCTCGAGATGCAGGTAGAGCAGCCAACCCCAGCCATAGGGCCGCTCGAAGCCCCTGGCCAAAGGGCGGTCGAGATAGGCAAGTTCCGCGCCCAGCTTCTCGGACGTGAAGGTCTCTTCGGCCAGCGCGGTGATGGCGCTGGCCTCGTCCATGGCCGGGTAGTGGCGGCGCAAGGTCAGCAGGGTCCACCAGCCATGCACGCAGCTATGCCAGTCGAAGCTGCCGAAGAAGGCGGGGTGCAGCACGCGTGGGGGCAGAACGTCTGCATCGCCCTCCATCACGTGATCGAGCTTGTGCGGATACTCGCGCGCCACGTGGCCCAGCGCGATGCCGGCAAAGCCTGCGGCGATATCCTGGTCGAGGGTCTTGGGCATTGTCCTTGGGTCTTTCATCGAAACGCGAGGAGGTAGATCAGCGCGACGTTGCAAACGAGCAGGGCGAGAGCGGTGCCCGCCTGGGCGCGAATCACGCCGTACTGGTCACGCAGGTCGAGCAGCACGGCGGGCACGATGTTGAAGTTGGCGGCCATGGGCGTGATCAGCGTCCCGCAAAAGCCCGCGAGCATACCGATCGCGCCGATCACGGGGACATTACCGCCGAACTGTACGATCAGCACCGGGATGCCGATGGCCGAGGCCATCACCGGGAAGGCGGCGAAGGCATTGCCCATGATCACGGTGAAGGCGACCATACCGAGGCAGTAGACCAGTACCGAGAGGAACAGGCTGCCCTCCGGGATGACCCGGCTGGCAAGGTCGCCGACGATCTCGCCTACGCCCGCCAGCGCGAATACCCCGCCGAGCGCGGCAAGCATCTGCGGCAGGATCGCCGCCCAGCTGATCGAATCCATCAGCCTGCGTCCTTCTTCGAGCGGGGCGAGCAGCGGCGGGCGCAACCAGACCATCGCGAGCACGAGAGCGAAGAGCACCCCGACCCCCAGCAGCACCAGCGTCTCGCGGCGCGGTTCGATCAGTCCGCTCTCGCCCAGCGGCGTCCAGGTATAGAGCAGCGTGCCCGCGACCGCCGTCACCGGGATCACCAGCGCGGGCACGAAGAGGCGGTTGCCCAGCTTCCCGGCCAGTGCGACACGCATCGCAGGCGACGTGGTCGGCGGATCGCTGCGGCCGATTTGCCCGGTTCCGGCAATCGCCACCAGCGCCAGGACCAGCACGCCGTTGGCGAGGTCGGACAGGTAGGAGCCGAAGAAGAAGCTCCCTGCGAGCAGGCCCCAGAAGGCGGCGTTGCCCCAGCGCTTGCCGTTGCTGCGATCGCGCAGGCTGAGCACGGACCAGGCCGCAAAGGCGATACCCGTCAGGATGTAGAGCCATTCGAGCGTGATCATCGGCGCACGCTCCCGAGCTTGCGATCGAAGGCGAGCAGCCGGCTGCCATGGATGGCGAAGGCACAGATCGCGGTCGGGATCGCCCAGACCGAGAGCTGGAGCGGGGTCAGTGCATAGCCATGGGTCTCGAACACGCCCTGGATCAGCAGGATCGAGGCAATCGCGAAGAAGATGTCCTCGCCGAAGAACAGCCCGACATTGTCGGTGGCCGCAGCCATCGCGCGCACTCGCTCGCGTTCGCGCGTGGTCAGGTCGGCATGGCTGCGCTCGGCAGCGGCCTCGGCCATTGGGGCGACGAGCGGACGGACCGTCTGCGGATGGCCGCCGATGTCCTTCATGCCGAGTGCTGCGGTGATCTGGCGAAACACGAGGTAGAGTACGAGCAGCCGGCCCATAGTCGCGCTCTCGACCTTTGCGATCAGCGTGCGGGCACGCTCCTGCAGGCCGTGGCGTTCGAGCAGTCCGATGACGGGGAGCACGATCCAGGTCACCGAGATGTAGCGGTTGTCGTTGAATGCCTTGCCCAGCGCCTCGATCACCGCGAGCGGATCCAGTCCGCCGAGCACACCTGTGACGAGCGCGCTGAGCGCCACGACCAGCAGCGGATTGAAGCGCAGCGCGAATCCGACGACGACGAGGGCAATGCCGGCGAGCGGCCAGTAGTTCATGAAAGCTCCATCATGGCTTGGCGACACCTGTGCGTACCGCGAGCACGTAACTTCGCCCGCGGTACGGCTCCGTCACGCAGGTGAATCGGGGCGTGGCGATCCTCGCAGGGAAGCGCTGGGGCGCAAGCGGCAGTTTGGAATTGGGCGCTGGCCCGACGGCTCGTCGTCGCAAAACAACGGAATTCCACGAGTGCGACATTTTTTTGAAAAAGGGGTTTGACCGAATCAGAATGGTCCCTTAGAGGGCCTCTCACCGCAGCGGAACACTCCGAAACACACGGAAAACCGGGGCGGTCGCCAAGATAGACGGACAGCTTGTCCCCCGGGTCGCAAGAAACGGGGAGGGTAGGTTGTCCGCCAGTTTCCGTCTCGGGAGCTGAGGTTTTGGTGGTCTTTGACATTGTCGGTATTTGATGAAGGGACATGTGGGCGACGGCGCCTGCTCCCGGGGCTTCAGGGCCCGGGGTGGCAGTTAATAGTCGTTACCCGATACATGTCCTTACGTAACCATACGTTTAGATATGTGCAGGGTAATTGACCCCTGAATTAATTTTACGTCAGGTGGCGGACCTTATGGTTCGTCCTGTTGTGAGATTGGACCCAAACTTGAGAGTTTGATCCTGGCTCAGAACGAACGCTGGCGGCATGCCTAACACATGCAAGTCGAACGAAGCCTTCGGGCTTAGTGGCGCACGGGTGCG